>JAZRVS010000023.1:0-2181 GCA_045599365.1 Bacteroidales bacterium | reverse complement strand
TTTCTATCGAAATTTTATCAAAAACTTTACGCCCGAGATACGAACCAATAACAATTCCAAGACATGCAAAAAGCACTCCCCATAAAACATCTATAGTCAAGAACCCTTTTTGCGCACGGAAAAAAGTCATAATAATGTTAGTTAACAAAAAATATGCTTGACAAACCGCCATATATCGGTATTTGGTTGGCTCAACCGATAAAAAATAAATAACTGCTGGAGGTCCGTGCATTCCAAATAAACCACCTAAAACTCCACTCAACGCTCCCATTGAAACTTGCAAATGTTTTGTTGGCTTTACTTGTATTTTGGGACTAACAAATAAAAAATATAAACTCAATAGTATCAATACTATACCTAACAATATTTTCAATATTGAGTCATCTTGATTGTATTTTGCAACAAATTGAATGGCAAAAAATGAAAATATTGCAAATGAAATTAATATGACAATCAATTTCTTCCAATCAACTAATTTATACAATGAGAACAAAACCCAAACGGATTGTATTGCCGACAAAATTCCTGACAATGTTGTTGCTTCTCCATAACTATTACAAAGGAATGGCAACATTGTCATAATAAAAACTCCAAAACCAAAACCACAAACACGCTGCACGAAACTTGCTCCAGTACACAAAAGAATAAGTTCCAAGACAAGCGTTATAGACATATTTTATTTCAAATGATTAAGCCAAAAATCTTTCGTAACTGTTACCGATGTAGCAGAATCTTTTATCACTGTAGTCAACACATACAATGTTGGGTCATTACTATCAATATACAATTCGGCACTATTCCCTAATTCATCAGAAAATTGAAAATATTTATTAGATGCTTCACCTTGTAAATCCATTGTACCAAACATCAATGCTGTTGGATGTAACTTCAGATCCGATTGCCTATCGTATATTGCTATTCTATATGGCATAGTTCCCGACTCTCCATTGTTCTCATCAACACGAGCAACCATTTTATTTTTTTTACAATAGTATGTTTGGTATGGTTTCCAACCTTTCTGTAACGAAGCTTCAAGACTTTGAATTTCCTCCTTCTTTAAGGAATCTCTCTCAATTTGTGCTTTTTTCGACAAAAGATTAAATGTTGTTATTGATATTCCATCTTTTGAACAAATTTCACTATTACAACAACTCCACCCAACACCTTCTATTTTCCTCCAACCTTGCTTTTGTACATCAATAAGTTTCATGGCTACATCTTCAGAAATGATTTCTCTAAAATGTTTCACAAAGTCCAATGAATCCTCTATTGACTCCAATGGATATGGACGCTCTATCGGATATGAAAATGCAACAGCCGCTTCTCGAGCATTTCCATTAATTAGATTTGAAATTATATCACTAAGATTTACAAAAATAGAACTATCAACTTTTTGCGTTAACAACATTGCGCTCACACTATCTTGCAATAAAGTGCTTGTATCTCCCGAATCACTATTATTTGCACCCTTTTTGCCTGCTCCATTAGAACAACCAAACAAACAAAGCGATACAAACAACAACCAATATAAATATTTACCCATAAAAGCCTCTTTCAAATTCGACTCAAAGTTAATAATTTTAAGAATTGATAGGCATCTTGAATATAGTTTTTATTAGTTGTGACGCGATTAATTGCACTTTAGCTACCAATCATTTCTCATATTCTAATTCAACTTCCTATTAAATTGCTCTACTCCATCTTTCCAACATTGTGGGACTGGCGATGGTTTCCCATTTTTAATATGAACAAATGTTGTAATACAAAATGTTACAAGTTCCTCTGCTCCTTCTTGTTTCCTAAAAACAGCTTGTAACATATCAAAACTTGAATTCCCCCATCGAATCACAGCATTTTTTATACAAATTTTATCTTCTATAAACAACGACCGAACATACGTCGTATTTACTTGTGCAACAAGCGCTTCTTTCGTCTTTTTACCAAAAATAGTAGCAAAAAAATCTACTCGCCCCATGTCAAAAAATGAATGATATATTCCATTGTTCACATGACCATTCATATCTATGTCATTAAAACGAATTTGAATATCTAACGAGTGTTTAAACGGAAATTGTAGTACTTCTTCTTTTGTCATATTACTTTCTTATTATTGTTATTTGCCCATTGTTGGACAACTTAATTATTTTTGATGCTTTTGCCTTTGTTGTATCATTTTGACGA
>JAZRVS010000022.1:0-18461 GCA_045599365.1 Bacteroidales bacterium | reverse complement strand
CTTTCGAACTTCGCTTTGCAGGAAGGTAAGGGTAAGGGAGAATACTATACGCCTAAGGCTATTGTAAATCTTATTGCCGAAATGATAGAACCGTATAAAGGGAAAGTGTACGATCCAGCCTGTGGTTCTGGGAGTATGTTTGTGCAAAGTAGCCGATTTATTGAAAACCACAACGGAAACAAACGCGATATTTCGGTTTACGGACAAGAGTTCACGCTCACAACCTACAAACTGGCAAAGATGAACCTTGCCATTCGTGGTATTTCTGCCAATTTGGGAGAAAAGGCTGCCAGTACGTTCCAAAACGATCAGCACAAAGGCGAGAAGTTCGACTACATTATGGCAAATCCGCCTTTCAACCAAAAGGAATGGCGCGAATCAAGTGAATTACTCGACGACCCTCGTTGGAAAGGTTTTGCCGTACCGCCTACCAGTAATGCTAACTATGCGTGGATTCTCAATATTTTTTCAAAGCTCTCTACCGATGGTATAGCGGGCTTTTTGCTTGCCAATGGCGCACTGAGTGGCGATGGCGACGAAAAAGCTATTCGCAAAGCGTTGATTGAAGATCACGATGCAGTGGAAGCAATCGTAATTCTTCCACGAAATATGTTTTATACTACCGATATTTCGGTAACTCTTTGGATTCTTAATCGTAACAAGCATGCTCGTACCACAACCGTAAACGGCGAGCAACGCCAATACCGTGAACGTGTAAACGAGATTCTGTTTATGGATTTACGCACTTGGGGCGAACCATTTGAAAAGAAATATACCACATTCAGCGCAGACGATATTTCAAACGCCGCCAACAAGTTCCACCAATGGCAACGCACCGATTTGGGCGAATACACCGATGTGCCAGAATTCTGCAAATCAGTAAAGACAACCGATTTGAAAGATAGTTCGCTTGTGCCAAGCAAATACATTGAGTTTGTAAACCGCGACGATTACGCCGGTTACGAAGAAACAATGAGCAGACTTCAAACAGAATTACGTGAACTTTTTGCCCAAGAGGAAGAAAGCAAAAAGGCCGTGAAGAAAGTGTTTGAGGAATTGGGGTATAAATTGTAAGTTATGGAGCAAAACAAAATAGTAATATATAAAACCAGTGATGGACAGACTTCAATTGATGTAAAATTGGAGAATGAAACTGTGTGGCTTTCACAGCAACAAATGGCATTGCTGTTCGGAGTCGAGGAAAACAATATAACATATCATATTCAACGAATTATCAAGTCTGGTGAATTAGATAAGGATTCAACTACTCAAAAAATTAGAGTAGTTAGAATGGAAGGTAAACGACAAGTGACACGTTTCATTGATTTCTACAATCTTGATATGATTATCTCTGTAGGATATCGAGTAAATTCCAAAAATGCTACAACATTTCGTATATGGGCAACAAATGTATTGAAAGACTATTTGGTGAAAGGTTATGCCATTAACGAAAATCGCATCAAGCAGGTAGAAGCGAAATATAGCGAATTGAAAGATGTGGTGCGGTTGATAGGACGCACGGTTGCCTTGCAGGAAAATATTTCGCAAAGCGAACAGAACGGATTACTCTCGGTGATTACTGATTATGTATATGCACTTGACACGCTTGACCGTTACGACTATCAGCAACTATTGATTGATAAAACTACAGCAAATGAAACTTTTCATGCTACCTACGAAAATGCTATGGAGGCCATTCGTTCGCTGAAAGATAAATTTGGTGCAAGCACTTTGTTTGGACACGAAAAAGATGAATCTTTCAAAAGTTCCATTGGGCAGATTTACCAAACATTTGACGGCGTGGAACTCTATCCTTCGGTGGAAGAAAAGGCCGCTGTTTTGCTTTATCTTGTAACCAAGAACCATTCGTTCAGCGATGGAAATAAACGCATTGCAGCAACATTATTCCTATGGTTTATGTACAATAATGGCATTTTGTACAATTCCGATGGCACTAAACGTATTGCCGACAATACATTGGTTGCACTCACACTAATGATTGCCGAAAGTCGCACCGAAGAAAAAGACACTATGGTAAAAGTAGTGGTTAATCTGATAAACAAGAACAATGACTAACAACAACTCTACATATAAGCGTCTGGGGGATTACATTCGCGAAGTGGATGTGAGGAATATGGATGAGCGTTTGACTTTTGCCCAAGAGGAAGAGAGCAAACAGGCGGTGAAGAAAGTATTTGAGGAGCTGGGATATAAATTGTAATGATTTATGAAGAAGGTTTCAATAAGATTCTATAATAACCGAGAAGTGCGTACAGTGTGGGATGACGACAACAAACAATGGATGATTTCGATTGTTGACGTCATAGCTTCCGTCACAGACAGTCCTAATCCGAGAAAGTATTGGAGTGTGCTTAAGACGCGCCTTAAAAAGAGCCAACCTGAGTTGACTACACGTTGTAGTCAACTGAAATTGACTGCAATTGATGGCAAACGATACTTGACTGATTGTTTTGCTCAAAAAGACATAGAAGAACTGGCAAAGCACATACCAAACAAAAATGCGATTCAATTTTTAGATTGGCTTACCTATAGCGAAAATACAATAGATGGCAAGAGTCAAAAGAAAGCATATCAATTGTGGGAGACTTCGTTTATTGAAAACATAGAAGTGGGAACTACGAAAGGATTACAGCAAATACATGCTTATTTATTTGGAGGATTGTATGATTTTGCTGGTCAGATTCGCACAAAAACCATCTCGAAAGGAGGTTTTACATTCTGTGTGGCACAATATCTCGATAATGTGCTAAAGCAGATAGATGCGATGCCAGAAACGACATTCGATGAGATAGTTGACAAGTATGTGGAGATGAATGTTGCTCACCCATTTATGGAAGGTAATGGGCGAAGCACTCGTATATGGCTCGACCTGATATTGAAAAAGAACCTTAAGAAATGCATTGATTGGAGCAGCATAGCGAAGAACGACTACTTAGATGCGATGATGAAAAGTCATACGGATAGTAACGTCATTCGTTCTCTATTGCAAAATGCATTGACAGACAAAATAGATGACCGCGAAATATTTATGAAGGGAATTGATTATTCATATTATTACGAACAAGAAGAATAATGACAAACAACAACTCCACATACAAGCGACTTGGCGATTACATCCGCGAGGTGGATGAGAGATGGCTGTTTGCCAAGAGGAAGAGAGCAAACAGGCGGTGAAGAAAGTGTTTGAGGAGTTGGGATATAAATTGTAAAACTAATGAACGATACATTTGAAGAATACATACGACAAGGCGAACCCGATAAGGCACAACGTGCCGAAAATTGGCAAATTGCCATCGGATTGCAAGATGTTGATGGATTGAAACCATCAGACTATCTGATTGAAACTGCTCAAAAGCACATTGAGGGACAGCTTACGATGGAAGGTGTCAAGCAACGCATCAACGACTACTATCAAACGCAAGACGGCAGAACTTTGGCGGCAGAACGGACAGATGAGGCCGACAAGGTTGCGACCAATATAGCAGATTTGCTTGCCGAACAAACATTCTCGTTCACCCCTACGGAATATGCACGTATTCATCGACGTGTGTTTGCTGGGGTGTTCCCGCATGCTGGAGAATATCGTTCGTACAATATCACCAAGAAGGAATGGGTACTCGATGGCGACACCGTTACTTACGCTCCATACGAACTACTGAAAGAAACCTTAGAATTTGATTTTCTGCAAGAAAAGCAATTCAGCTATAAAGGATTGTCGCAACAGGAATCCATTGCACACATCTGCATGTTCATAGCTGGGCTTTGGCAGATTCATCCATTTGCAGAAGGCAACACCCGAACTACGGCTGTGTTCACTATAAAATACTTGCAGAAATTTGGTTTTGCCGTGAACAATACTGCCTTTAAGCTACATTCGTGGTATTTCCGTAACGCTCTGGTGCGTGCCAATTACAATAATCAGCAAAAAAACATAACCGCATCAACTCTGTACTTAGAACGTTTTTTTGCCAATTTGCTTTTTGGTGGCAACTACGAATTGAAAAACAGATATTGTCATATACTTTGGAGCGAAGATAATGGCCAAAGTGCAAACGACAACGATTCAAAGTGCAAAATTTGCACTTTGGAGGAAGCTGCTGTGCTTAAATTCTTGAAAGCAACACCTATGGCAACGCAAAAGCAGATTGCCGAAGCAATTGGAAAATCGGAACGAACTGTAAAAACAATCACCGTATCGCTGCAACAAAAAGGCATGCTTGCACGCAAGAACGGAAAACGAAATGGAACCTGGCAGGTAATAGACAATGAATAACAACACCACAACATACAAGCGACTTGGCGATTACATCCGCGAGGTGGATGTGAGATGGCTTTTTGTCCAAGAGGAAGAGAGCAAAAAGGCGGTGAAGAAAGTGTTTGAGGAGCTGGGATATAAATTGTAATTTTTTCCCAATATCTTGGAAAATATTCCAATTCTTTCTAATTTTGTAAAAATTGGAAAGAATTTTAGCGGTTAAAACATTTATGGTATGATAGAAGGAACGCCACAATTTTCTAATATGGAAATGACAGAACAATTCTTGACTCTTAGTGAGAATAAGGAATTGTGGTCTTTTGTTCGTGCCATAAATGAAGATTATTTGTATTGGAACAAGGTCAAATATAAGAAGAGTCCGGACGGTTGTAGTCCAAAAGTATTGTGGATGAGGGTAAAACTCGACAGGGTGCTTCAAACTAAAGAGATTTCTGAATGGCAGAAGTACAAGATTCATTTTGGATTGACAAACAAAATGCAAAGTCTGTGTCATGGTTTCGACATGAATTTCGGAGGTGTGTTAGGCAATGATTCCCTTTTGCAATCGGAAGACAAACATAAGTATCTGGTAAGTTCATTGATGGAAGAAGCTATTGCTTCTAGCCAAATGGAAGGTGCCTCTACAACCAGAAAGGTTGCCAAGGAAATGTTAAGGAAAGGGTTGAAGCCGAAGGATAAGGCACAACAAATGATCTTGAACAACTACAATACAATCCGTTATATATCTGCACATAAAGATCAGATTTTGACAGAAGAGGCTCTGCTTCATATTCATTCGCTCATGACCGAAAACACTCTTGACAACCCTCAGGATTGCGGAAGGTTTAGAGACAATGACGACGTGGTAGTAATGGATGATACAAAAAATGAAGTTGTCCACACACCTCCTTCTCATACTGAATTACCTGAATTTGTGAAAGTTTTCTGCGATTTTTTCAATGCCAAGGAAGGTGAACAATATGTGCACCCCATCGTAAAGGGAGTCATTCTGCATTTTATGATAGCGTATATGCATCCATTTGTTGACGGGAATGGCAGAACTGCACGGGCAATTTTCTATTGGTATATGCTAAAAGAAGGATATTGGCTGATGGAATACATGTCCATTTCCAGAATTATCTACAAAAAGAAAAACGAGTACGAAATGGCGTATTTGTATGCAGAAGCTGATGGAAATGACATCGGATATTTCATACTTTACAATTTGAAAGTGCTGAAGGAATCGTTTGATGAACTCCAATTATATCTTAAAAGAAAGAGTGCTGAAAGAAATGATGCAGACAAATTCTTACGGATTGGCGGTATAAACCAAAGACAGGCAGAGATATTGAGGTTGTATGCGGAAAATCCAAATAAGACATATTTTGTGAAAGATTTCCAAATTCGTTTCGGCATTACGCCAACAACAGCAAAAACTGATATAGTTGGATTAATGGACAAAGGATTTCTTGAGGAAATTCATATTAACGAAGTGAAGAAAGGATACATTAAGAGTGAGAATTTTGATACAATTCTTTCCAATTTCTTATAAATTGGAAAGAATTAAAAGATTTATTAAATGAATAACAACAACTCTACATACGAGCGACTTGGCGATTACATCCGCGAGGTGGATGTGAAAATTATTTAAAGAAAAAATGGGAAACGAGATAATAACAAATAATTCCGACTACAAACAATGGCTTTCAACCTTGAAGAAGACCATTAAAAGTACGCAGATAAAAGCTGCATTACAAGTCAATTCGGAACTCCTACGATTATATTGGTCATTAGGGAAAGATATTGTAGAAATGCAAAAATCATCTCATTGGGGAGATTCTTTTTTGCAAAAGCTCAGCAATGATTTGTCCAAGGAATTTCCTGATATGAAGGGTTTCTCTCATAGAAATCTAAAAAGTATTCGGCAATGGTATCTGTTTTATGCTCAATCTAATAAAATTGGGCAACAACCTGTTTCCCAATTACAAAACACAAATGGGCAGCAACCTATTTCCCAAATTGAAAGTATATTTTTTTCTATTCCATGGGGGCATCACCTTTATATTCTTCAAAAATGCAAGGAGGTAGAAAGGGCATTATTTTATTTAAGGAAAACACTTGAGAATGGTTGGTCTCGAGCTGTTTTGTCCAATTTCATGTCAATAAATTTGTATGAACGAGAAGGTAAGGCAGTGAATAATTTCCAGAACACATTGCCTGCTATTCAAAGTGATTTAGCCGAACAAACGATTAAAGATCCGTATAATTTTGATTTTTTGACATTGACAAAATCCTTTAACGAAAAGGAACTAGAAAATGCTTTAGTTGAAAATGTAACCAAGTTTCTTGTAGAGTTAGGAAAAGGGTTTGCGTATGTCGGTAGGCAAATCTGTTTTGATGTTGGTGGAGAATCTTTCATGCCAGATCTATTGTTCTATCATTTGGAATTAAGATGTTTTGTCGTAATTGAATTAAAAGTTACAGATTTTGAACCATCCTATTTGGGACAGTTGAATTTCTATGTCAATATGGTTAATCATCAGATGAAGAAAGATATAGATGCTCCAACAATAGGATTGCTTATTTGTAAGAATAAAAACGATGTGGTGGCTCGGTATGCATTAGAAGGTTATAAACAGCCATTAGGAATATCGCAATTTGAATTAAATAAATTAATTCCTGAAGAATTCAAATCATCGCTTCCTACTATAGAAGAAATAGAAACAGAACTTTCAAAATTGTGATTTTTTTACAATGAACAACAACAACTCTACATATAAACGTCTGGGGGATTATATCCGTGAAGTGGATGTGAGGAATACTGACTTGCAATGTTCAAATCTTTTGGGATTAAGCAATGCAAAGGTTTTTATACCTTCTATTGCAAATACTATTGGCACAGACCTTCGTTCTTATAAGATTGTCAAACATTTTCAGTTTGCATACGTTCCAGTAACCTCACGTAACGGCGACAAAATAACAATTGCATTATATACAGGCGATGAGCCTGCCATTATTTCGCAGGCATACGTTGTGTTTGAAATTGTAGGCGCATGTGGTACTGTAGAGACGCGGCGCGCCACGTCTCTACAACAATTATTGCCCGAATATTTGATGATGTGGTTTCGCCGTTCTGAATTTGACAGATACGCGCGTTTCCATTCAAATGGCAGTGCCCGCGAGGTTTTTGATTGGGAAGAAATGTGTAATGTTATGCTTCCCGTTCCTCCCATCGAAGAGCAACAACGTATTGTAAACCGCTATCAAGCGATAGAAAACCGCATCGCCAACAACAAGCAAACCATTGCGAAACTGGAAGAAGCAGCCCAAGCATTGTATAGAAAGATGTTTGTGGATGGGATAGATGTGGAGAATCTGCCGGAGGGATGGAGAATGGGAAAGTTGGGAGATGTGTGTGAAATAACTGACGGCACACACGATTCACCCAAACCAACAAAAGAAGGTTATCCATTAATAACATCAGTACATTTGGAACAATGGTCAATTAATAAAGAAAATGCATATTTAATAAGCAAACAAGATTATACAAAAATCAACGAAAGGAGTATAGTAGAGATTGGAGATATTTTATATAGTATGATTGGTACAATAGGAAACATTTCGCTTGTATCCGAGAAGGTTGATTTTGCTGTGAAAAATATGGCGATAATCAAATCTTCAAAAAACAAAGAATTTATAGAGTATATCTTTATTTTTTTTAAAAGCAAAGAAATGAAAGATATAATTTCTTCTAATCTTTGTGGAAGTACGCAAAACTATATAACACTAAGTATATTAAGAGATATAAGAATTAAAATACCAACACAAGAAATGATACGAAATTTCCATAAAAAAGCATACAAGATTATCAAACTAATAATTTTATATAATAATGAAATCAAAAAACTAACCGAATTTCAGTCTTTGTTATTGGCAAAAATGGGAAGATAAAAATAAGGAGGAGATGATGAGACAATCTTTAGTAGACTTATTCAAAAACACTATTGTATTTAAATATCATCTAACTAATACTTCATTGGGAATAGACAAATGCATTTACACAAATGTGCAAAACGATTTTTGTTATGAAAACACCAATGACTGTAAATTAGTAGAAATCATATACAATTCGATCGTAGACTATGCGTTCAATGAAAAGGATTTTGCGGACGAAGATATAAACGATTTACACTTTGAAGCAATAGACCAAAGAGTTAGAATTGAAGAAGAAGATTCCGATGAAACTAAAGAAAAGTATGGTATCTTTGGAGAAACTCTACTAAATTTGTTCCTTGTTAATTACTTTGGAACTAATGCCATAATAGCAAAAGGATATTTTTATGACATTCTAAAACCAGAAGAAAACAAGGGATACGATTCTTTTCATCTGGTAGAAACTCAAAACTATACAAATTTGTGGTTCGGAGAAGTAAAATTCTACCAAGACTACAAAGAAGCATTGAATAGCATTTTTAAGAATATTGAAAAGGCTATTTCTGACAACTACTTTATCAAAAACTTAAAGGCACTTACTCCAAAGAAAAATGATATTGATACAAGTAGTGTTACAATAAAAGAAATAATAAAGCGACTAAGAAAGAAACCTGATATCAACATTACTGAATTGGTAAATGGCTTCAATCTAAAACTAATTTACCCAATATGCGTTATCTGCCAAATAGATATAGATTATGATAATACAATTAGAGAAATTATTAATCATATCAAAACAAAACTTAATGGCAGAAACTTAACAATTGGTATTGAATACGAGTTATTTTTAATCTTGTTGCCTGTCAACAATGTTAAACTAATAAAACAGGAAGTAATAAAATGGATAAATACGAAAGCACCACTAACCTTATTATAAAGTTTAACGAATATGAAGACGGAGAACTTTCTGCTCAGGAAATAATAAAGGAAGTATGCAATTATTTTGATTCTATAAAAAATGATGAATTGACAAGTGCAGACAAGCAATTCTTGTTTAGTATTGCCAACAAAATAGGAATACCACATTATTATGACACACTTTCAAAATTTGAACAAGACACAGAATTAAATTCTATGTCATTGGAAACAATTGCTAATTGTTTGAGAGAATGCCAATTGTATACAGACAACAAAACCAAATTACATAGATATCAAAAGGAAATTTTAGACAGATACAACAAGGATAAAGCCAACAGGTACTTTTTGTCAGCAAGCACATCTTTTGGCAAAACATTTTTGGTATATGAGATTATTTACAAAATGGAATACCAAAATGTCTTGCTGATATTCCCGTCCATTGCGTTACTATCCGAAAACTTGGAGAAAATAAATTCAGATCCCCATTATTCGGCATTCAAGGAAAGATACAATGTTAACACAATAAGCAATGGCGAGATAAAAACAGACAAGAGTAACATATTCCTATTCACACCAGAGAGATATTTGTCTTTTCTGGATTTTCACGGCGATATACAATTTGATTTTGTATTTGTAGACGAGGTTTACAAAATGGACAACGACTATCTCGTAGATGAGGAGATGAAAGAAAACGAGCGAGACATTGCATATCGTTTGGCATTGTTCTATTCATTAATGGACAGGACAAAAGACGCATTACTCGCAGGTCCATACATAAAATTTTCGAACATACAATCGCCTGACTACAATCCTTCATTCGACAGATTTATGGAAGATTGCAATATAGAATTGCTGAATTACAATGACTACGAGATAGTAGATAAGGAATACAAAAACATACCCAATTCACAAAAAATTGAGAAATTCAAAAAACAGTTAAAAGATTTCAGACAAAAAGGTGAAAGTGTAATTGTATATTGTTCAAGAAGATCTGATACCGAAAGATATGCAGAATATCTGGTTGAAGATAATCAATACACTGAAATATCGACTCAAGAATTTCAGGATTTTTATAACCATATAAAAAACTTATTTGTACATAGCAACGATTGGATTGTTGTTAAGGCATTGAAAAAGGGTATTGGCATACATCACGGATTGATTCCTAAATTTATTCAAAAAGAGATCATTAACCTTTTTAATAAAGGAATAATCCGCGTATTGCTATCTACAACAACCATTACAGAAGGAGTTAATACGGTAGCCAAAAACGTACTCGTATTATCCCATAAAAAAGGAGACAAGGAGTTGAAAACATTCGACGCATTAAACATTGCTGGCAGAGCAGGTCGTTTTATGTCTCACTACAAAGGAATAATATACACACTTGATAAAGAATTCATAAAAATAAAAGACGGGAAAGACGTACCTATCAAGCACAAGAATTATGACTTAGACTCTCCGAAACAGGAAATCGATTTGTTACATACAAACGATGAATACTTGAATACCCAGGATAAACAACGCAAACAAATTTTAAACAACCAAATAAATTCTTGCAATATTCCAAGGAGTATTCTCGAAAAATACAAAGTAATCTCTATTCCAGAAAAAATACAAATGTACCAACACATTAGTAGCCTTTCAGGGATAGAAAAACAAAAGATAAAAGGATTAATACAAAGATTCTCATACAATAAGAATATAGATTACGCTGGATTCGAGGCAATAATTCCGATAGTCTTACCATTCGTAAAAAACGATAATCTAAGACGATTAATGAGCACAAATCAAAGTGGCAACTCAAACAAATTGATAACAGTGCTAATCTGGAAATATTTCAAAAATGGTTTCAAAGATATGGTAAATTCAAACAACAAATCAATCAATGAAGCAGTAAGAACATCGGCTGATTTTGTATACAACATTCTAAAGTACCAAGTTGTGAAACATTTTGGCGTTTTCAACTTAATGTACAAATACCACTTGTCGATAACGGAGAACAAGCCTTTTGAAGAAGTTGTTGGCATAGACGCCATTTTGATGAAACTAGAATACAACGCCACAACAGAAAAAGGAAGAATCGCCAGTGATTATGGTGTTCCTCAAAAAATAATTGATTATTACGAAAACGAAGGTCACAATTCAAATATCCAGTTTGATAGTTACGAACAGAAAATATTTGAGCAAGTAGAAAAAATATTACATTAAAAATTAAGAGAAACTCAATTGATAAATAAAAAGAAATAATTTTTAAAATATTGTTCCGTAAAGCCATCCAAATCACAAGTGATTCTATTACAAATCAATCTGTTGATGAGATTTCCAATACGCTGAAAGAGGTTAAGGAATTGAATTCAAAGATGAAATTATGTGGTTTGGTTGTAGAGATGGTGTGCGCCACGTCTCTACGGGGTGAAAAATGGTAACGGTCAGGGCAATTTGGTACGCGTAACGATTATATGAAATAAAATATTGACAAACAGAAATATAGAATTTATATATTAGAAATTTATGAATAATACCGACACAAATATCCAATTATCTTCCAACGACGAGATGCTGATATATCAGTCGCAGGACGGTACCATCAAGGTGGATGTACTGTTTCAGAACGAAACGGTATGGCTTTCCCAAGAACAAATGGCAATGCTGTTTGGGAAAGGTAGAACCACTATCACCGAACATATCCGTAACATTTTTGAGGAAGGAGAATTGCAGGAGGATGTGGTATGTCGGAAATTCCGACACACCACTCAACATGGTGCTATCGAAGGCCTTTCGCAAATCAAAGAGGTGAAATATTACAACCTCGATGTCATCATTTCCGTGGGTTATCGCGTAAAATCGCATCAGGGTACGCAGTTCCGTATGTGGGCAACACGGAAATGACCGAACCCCAAATGCAATTATCGTCCATCGGACAATACGCCCACGAACAATTCGTAAACGTAAAAACGCATTATCCGTATGCGGAAATACCATTGTTCGTAATAATGCCCAACCATATTCATGCAATTGTGGTGATTGATGGGGAATATGATACCGATGCGCGTTGTAGAGACGTTGCGCGCAACGTCTCTACGAAAAACATGAAAATGGCAAATATTTCACCACATAAAAAATCATTGGCGGTGGTTATTCGTGGTATCAAATCGTCCATTACCCATTTCGCCAACGAAAACAACATCCCATTTGCCTGGCAACCACGGTTTCACGACCATATTGTTCGAAATCAGGATGAATTAAATCATATTGCCAAATATATCGAAAACAATGTTGGTAAATGGCATTTGAATGAATACCACATGTAGAGACGTGGCGCGCCGCGTCTCTACAAATAATCAATCGTGTCTCTACAATTAATGAAATATATTATCTGAATTATTTTCTTACCTTTGTTGTATGAATGTACAATGAAAGGTTGATGTTTAACGAATCCACACTTGAAATTGCAATAATGGAGCTCTTCCGAGACGAAGAGCTCTACACCCATAAATTAGGAGAACAGTTGCATAAAAATCTTGCAGAAGTTCTGCTTGTTGAGGATATAGAAGCCTATTTGCGTGCGCACTATACCGATATAACCGAGGGAGAAATTCAGCAGGTTGTTCTTATGCTCAAGGCACAACAGTCGCAAAATCTATACGACGAAAACCGCCGTGTGATGCAGATGATTGTGGAAGGATTTCCGTTGCGCAGGGAGGTGGCAGGTTTGGATGATTGTAGAGACGTTGCGTGCAACGTCTCTACGGGGAATAATGAACCATTATGGATTCGATTGATTGATTTCGACCATCCCAAAAACAACAATTTCAAAATCGTGAATCAGGTGGAGATTGTTGAGGTGTGTAACCGCCGTCCCGATGCCATTGTGTATGTAAACGGATTGCCGTTGGTAGTGATGGAATTCAAAACAGCCGTCAAGGAACATTGCACCATAAAAGATGCGTTCACGCAAATCACTGTTCGCTATCGCAAAGACATTCCAAGTTTGTTTCGTTACAATGCTTTTGTGGTGATAAGCGATGGCGCACAAAACAAATTCGGTTCGCTGTTTACCCCTTACGAATATTTCTATGCGTGGAATCGTATTGAACCCGAAGACAAGCCAAGCGATGGCATCGATTCGTTGCTGACTATGGTTCACGGTCTTTTCCGAAAAGATCGGTTGCTCGAAGTTATACACAACTTCATTTACTTTCCCGATTCTTCAACAAAAGAGGAGAAGATTGTCTGTCGCTATCCGCAATATTTTGCAGCCACTATGTTGTATCAAAATATTTTGGAACACCATAAGATTGGCGATGGCAAAGGAGGAACATATTTTGGCGCAACAGGATGTGGCAAGAGTTTGGCTATGTTATTCCTGAGCAGAATGTTGATGCGTTCAACCGAACTGGAATCTCCAACCATTTTGCTCATAACCGATAGAACCGACCTTGATGACCAACTTTCAAGTCAGTTTATTCGTGCAAAAAAATTTATTGGCGACGAAACAATTGAACAAATCGACAGCCGCGAAGAATTGCGTAAGAAACTGAATGGCCGTAAAAGCGGAGGTGTGTTCCTTACCACAATTCAAAAATTCTCAGAAGACATCAATCTATTATCTGACCGTAAGAATATTATCTGTATTAGCGACGAAGCGCATCGTACACAGACGAATTTAGAGGAATCAACACGTATATCATACGATAAAGATGGCTTGGCAACTGCTATGAAGACAACTTACGGTTTTGCACAATATCTGCATAACTCATTACCGAATGCAATCTATGTTGGTTTCACCGGTACGCCAATAGACGAGACCATTGCCGTATTTGGTGGTGTGGTTGATAAATATACTATGGTCGATTCTGTGAACGATGGGATTACCGTACGTATTGTTTACGAAGGTCGTGCAGCCAAAGTTTTTGCCGACAACGAAAAACTGGAAGCAATAGACAAATATTATGAGGAATGTGAGGATGCTGGTAGCACCGAGGAGCAGATAAATAAAAGTAAGCAACAAAGTGCCACAATGGATGCCATTATTGGTGATCCGAAACGTTTGCAAAAAGTAGCCGAAGATCTTGTTTCCCACTATGAACAACGTATAACCGAAGGTGCGACCGTGTGCGGAAAAGCAATGGTGGTGTGTTCGTCACGCGAAATAGCATTCGACTTATATAAAGATATTATAGCACTTCGTCCAGAATGGGGAAAGAAATTACCATGTGCACCGGAGTTTGAACTTGCCGAAGACGAAAAAGATAAACTTCTGCCAATGGAACGCATAAAAATGGTTATGACCACTAACAAAGACGATGTTCCTGAATTGTCGAAATTGCTTGGAAATAAATCTGATAGGCAAGAATGGGCACGTCAGTTTAAAGAACCACATTCCAACTTCAAAATAGTGATAGTGGTGGATATGTGGCTTACCGGTTTCGATGTTCCAAGTCTTGATACTATGTATGTTGATAAACCATTGCAACGTCATACGCTTATTCAAACCATCAGTCGCGTAAACCGTGTTTGCGAAGGAAAGGAAAAAGGTCTTGTTGTTGATTATCTTGGTATTAAGCGTAACATGAACAAGGCACTTAAGCAATATGGCACTGGCAAAGGCGATGGAGAAGATGATCCAACGGAGGGCATAGAAGAACTGGTAACTATAGTAAAAGACGAAATCGAAGTGCTTGACGGCATTATGCACAAGTACGATTACAAAGATTTCTTTGCCAAAAGTGCGTTAAAACAGCTACAATGCTTGAATGGAGGCGCAAATTTTGTGTTGGAAGAAGAAGAGCGCAAGAATTTGTTCATGGGACATTCAAAACGTCTGCGTCAGGCATTCAATATGTGTTCATCGAGTGAAAATCTACACAAAACGCACCGCGAAAAAGTGCTGTTTTTCACAGCTGTTCGTTCCATTGTATTCAAAATGACCAAAGGCGAAGCTCCCGATGTCGCAGAAATGAACGAACGCGTACGAAAACTTGTTGCCGATGCGCTTATAAGCAGTGGCGTTGAGGAAGTTGTGAAGATTGTGGAAGATACTCAAGGAGACCTTGATATTTTTGATAAGAAACATCTTGAATGTATCGACAAGATAAATCTGCCAAATATTCGCCTGCGTATGCTGGAACGATTGGTGAAACAACAAATTTCCGAATACGGCAAAGTGAATAAAATTAAATCCATTGAGTTTGGAGAGCGTCTAAACGACATTATTCGTACCTACAACGACCGTACTGATGATGTAGCCAACGTAACCGAAGTAATGAAAAAGGTTGTTGACGACATTAAGAAAATGATGGAAGAACTCGACAAAGAGCGTAAGAGCCACGAAGAACTGGGAATTGATTACGAAGAAAAAGCATTCTTCGATATCCTTAAAGCTGTTCGTGATGAACGAGGTTTTGATTATCCCGACGAAAAGATGATTGAAATCGCCAAGGAAATGAAAACTATTATAGCCGACAAAACCCATTACACCGACTGTTTTAAGCGTGCAGATATCATGTCGGAAATGCAGTTCGATTTAATCGTGATTATGGCTAAACACAAGTACCCACCAGCCGAAGACCATCCAGAAGATGTGTACGACAAAGTAATAGAACAAGCCGAGAATTTTAAGAAATATAATTGAGAATAAAGTAGGTAACTATAAAAAAAGCACTCACAAATTCATGTAAGTGCTTGCTTATCAATGAGCGGGAAACGAGACTCGAACCCGCGACCCTTAGCTTGGAAGGTTGGCACTTGAATATCGTAACTATCTGATTGTCAATAATAATAATTGCTTAAAATAAAATTTGCGAGTTTTTGATTCTAAAAAAGCATCGATAAATACCGATAAAAAAGGTGCTTTTGCCGACGGTAACGGAAGAAAGCCCCCCAAAAAATGAAAGTTGTTTGCTTGTTATATGTTGTATGATTTGTTTAATGTATGTTAGATTGCCGTTTTTATATATGAATGTAAGTTTGGCAGTCTTTTGGGGAAATAGGCAGGAAGTGATGAAAGAACTTGAATCTGTCCATTTTGTAAAAAAAGAACATTTTTGTAGACTTCGTTGTTAATAGAGTTGTCCACGATAAGTATTGTATCAAAAAAGGAATAGTATTTGTCTACATTCAAGTATCCGTTCTTCCATTTTTGTTCAACTGTATTATTGTCTATAAAATGTCCATGGAATTCTTTTCTTACTAAAATTCTTTCTTTTGCAATTTCAATGTTATCTAAGCAAAAAAACACTATGTTAATTTTGAAACCTTTTTCTTTGAATTTTTCAGCCCAGAACATAGGATGCTCGTCGAAGTTGGTCTCGTAGCAGAAATTAGTGTTGTTGTTCATCGCAAAGTCAATCTCCTTGTTGAAAAGTTCGTTGACTTTGTTTTGTGCAAATAAATCTCTCAGTTCGCTGTCGGGAAGACTATTGTAGGTCTCAATATAAATCCTATCATAGTCAAACGAAATTTCGTTTCCTGAAAGGAACGATTGTGCAAAGGTTGATTTTCCCGCACCGTTACATCCTGCTATGATTGTTAATTCAGGCATTTTCGTTTTTTAGAATATCTTGGACTTCTTTGCTAAGCCTTCCTTCTTTTTTTCTGATTTTAAACAATTCAGAACGGGGGATAACTACAGTGTTGAGTATAAAACGAGCTTTGCTCATCTGTTGAGCAACGGTCAATCCTGATATGAGAACTTTGTCTTCCATACGTTGAATTTGTTCACTAAAATACAAATAATTTGAAAATTAAATACACGAGTCCTTGAATAATTATCAATTCAAGGCAGGTAAAGCATTGAGCGAAAAAGTAAACAAAAAGAAATAGTTTTGCTTAATATCTATTTTCAAGGGAATGACGAAAGTTGTTCCCTTTTTTCGTCATTTATAGAATCTTATGAAACAGGAACATAACGAATTAGATAAATTCATTTTTTGCGAAAAATCCATTATCGCATTAAAACACCTTAAATGTGCCGTAAAAACGTATGACAACGGCAAGGTTTCTACTGCAATAGGTTTGATAAAAAAAGAGGTGAAAGACATCATTATGGGGCTTTCTAAAAAAGAGTATAACACTTTGACAGCATTGGCTGACGAAGGTGTATATAAAGAACTTCAAAATTACATATCAGATAACTACATAGAGGATTTGGCTATGAAGTTTTATGGTGATGACGCAGAGTAACAACAATGTTTGTATTTGTTACTGGTTCGTCCCGAATGTTATAACAGGGATTTTATTTCGTTGATTGACGAACCAATGTCATTTCAACCTCTTTGGTTTTTGGATTTATCATTTTGATATAATCGTATGAATCGCCAACCTTTCTCAAAATACGCTGTACAACACTGTCTTTGCTATTATGGAAATTCAAAATTGAATCCTGTGAGATGGTATATTTGAAATAAACAGTATTATAGTTGCTAAATAAGGAATCTAATGTTCCTCCATAAATATAACCTTCCCCATTTTCATAAAAGGTTATACTAAATTGATTCAAGAGCAATCCTGCTAAAGCGGAACCCATTTGTCCAAGTTCTGATTGGTCATCATCAGGCATAGCAATTTGCAAACTATATTCCCCTGCTAATTTTTTATTATTAAAACTTGAATTTGAATTACATCCAATCGCAAATAAAGCACATACAAAAATGATAAGATATTTTTTCATCTTTTATTTCAAGGTTACCAACTATTTATTTTTTTTCAAAGATAGTTTTTATACAATAAATCACAAAAACTATGTCGAAATTTTTGCGAAAAACCACTTTTGTGGTATTGCGATAATTGGTTGATTATCTTGTTTTTATATCATATCTCACGAGTGGCTTTTTTTCAATCTAAAAACAACCAACTATTTGCAATATCCGAAATAGTGTCATTGTCGGGTTCTTGTTCCCCATAGTAGCATGTGCGAAGCAAATTCCTGAATTTTGCTCTCCATTCTTGATTTCTTACACCAAAAAAAATGATGGATTTATCATTAACTAAGCAAAAAAGTTGTCTAAATTTACTGGAGTATTATAATCGTTGGATAATAAAAAAAGCACTCACAAATTCCTTGTAAGTGCCTGATTTTCAATGAGCGGGAAACGAGACTCGAACCCGCGACCCTTAGCTTGGAAGGCTAATGCTCTACCAACTGAGCTACTCCCGCTTTTGGTGGGAGTGGGTGGACTCGAACCACCGAAGTCGAAAGACGGCAGATTTACAGTCTGCTCTCGTTGCCGCTGGAGAACACTCCCTAAAAAAAAAGAGCCTCTTGTCGGATTCGAACCAACGACCCCGAGATTACAAATCACGTGCTCTGGCCAACTGAGCTAAAGAGGCA
>JAZRVS010000021.1:0-7619 GCA_045599365.1 Bacteroidales bacterium | reverse complement strand
TAAGAATTAAGAATTAAGAATTAAGAATTAAGAATTAAGAATTAAGAATTAAGAATTAAGAATTAAGAATTAAGAAATTTTTGGTAATAATATACATCTTGGTAGCAATTTAGTTGTCAGTTGCCAGTTATCAGATGAATATCTTTGAGTAATCAACTTACCATTATGGAAATAAAACTGAAAACTGAGTACTGATACCTGATTACAAATGATTGTGTTGCCAACTTGTATATTGTTTCCCATTTTTTTACTACCCACTAATCACTAATCGTTAAACATTAATCACTAAACACTAATCGTTAAACACTAATCGTTAAACACTAATCACCAATCTCTAACCACTAATTTTCGTTTTTAACTATAATATTTTCTGTTTGTAATCGTATTTTAAGCCAAGATGTCAGTTGTTTAATAGTTTCTTCGTTAGGTTGGTCTTTCCAAACAATAGAGATTGTTGGGTTTGTACTGGTTGTATTTGCTTGTAAATCAATTTGTTCTGCTTCACTAAATGAGAATCGAGCGATATTAGGTTGAAGAGCTTGTAGTTCTTTAGCGAATTGAGTCATATCAACTTTGTTTTGTTGTTGTAGTTTGTTGATTTTCTCGTTTAACGCAGTAATAATAGAATCATTTTGAGCTAATTCCTTGTCTTTTTTATTTAGTAAATCTTGTATCAATTGCGGTTGATTATTTACGTCAAAAGTGTTAGAACTTGTTTGTTTTATAGCTAAGGTAACCTTATCAAGTCCGCATTCAATTAAATGGTTGTGGAGATAGTGCATTTGAGCATCAGAAAGTTGTTGTCCCACAAAGACAAGTTCTATAGTGTGATTTTCGTAGTTTTTGTTGGTTTTTATAATTTGCACGTCGGGTAGAAGTTCGCTTTTTTCAATATCGGCAATATATTTTTTTGTGGCAGCATTGAATGCTGTTTCTCTCACCACATTAAGAGCGATGAAAACACTTGGGATAATTACAATTAAAGAGAAAATAGCAATGGTATGACGAACTTTTCGTCTTCGTGCTTCGTTGAGGTATTCTTTTTCTGGAAATTTAAGGTGTTTAACAATTATGAATGTTGCTAAAGCAATAAAAAAAGAATTTATGAAAAATAAGTAAAATGCTCCCCAAAAGTAATTGAATTGACCTGTGCCAATTCCGTAACCAGCAGTACAAAGAGGTGGCATTAAGGCTGTTGCAATTGCGACACCAGAAACTACAGTTGTAAGTTCTTTTTTGCGTGAGGCAGCAACAATGCCAGCAAAACCACCGAAAGATGCAATTAAAACGTCAAATATGGTTGGTCGAGTACGGGCAAGTAATTCTGATTGAGCATCAGATAGAGGGGAGATTAGAAAGTAAATTGTTGATACCAAAAGACTTATGAATGTCATTATCAATAAGTTTTTGATTGATTTTTTGAGCATTTTTAAATCCGTAATACCAATGGCGAGACCAATCCCCATAATTGGTCCCATTAATGGAGAAACGAGCATAGCTCCAATTATTACAGCTGTAGAATTGACGTTTAAACCTATAGAAGCAAGAAAAATTGCAAAGACCAATATCCAAATTGTAACTCCTTTAAATTCAATATTTTGAGAAATGTTTGCAATTGTTGCATCAACATCACAATCGTGTCGAATATTTAAAAGATTTTTGAAACTTTCTGTTATGTCAACAATTTTCTTTTTTGCCATATCTGCATTTTTCTTGCAATATAGTGCATTTTACGGTATTTTGTCAATAAAAATGAGCAAAATCAATAATTCTTTTGGGCAAGTTGTTAATTTTTAAGACATTTGCATCGTTATAGTTTTCATCAATAGTTCTATGGGTGTTATAAAACTGAATTCAATAGACGATTTACCACTTGCAGCAAAAGAATTTAAGAATGCAATTGGTAATCATACTGTTATTGCTTTCCATGGAGAAATGGGAGCAGGAAAAACAACATTTATAAAAGCTCTTTGTGCTGAATTTGGAGTGAAAGACACTGTTTCAAGCCCAACATTTGCAATTATAAATGAATACCTTACACCAGAAGATGATACAATATATCATTTTGATTTGTATCGCTTAGAAACAATTGCCGACTTGCAAAATATAGGCGTTGAAGATTATTTTTATAGTGGAAAACTTTGTCTGATTGAGTGGCCAGAATTGGCAAATACATTGTTACCAGGGAATGTTCTTGATGTTACAATTTCAGTATTGCCAGACAAAACAAGAGAGATTACGTTTAGTGATTAGTAGGGAACGAATAGTCCTTAAGAAAAAGAAAATGTTAAAATAAATAGAAAAATACAATTATGAAAAAATTACCATTGTTCATTGCAGGTCTTTTATGTGTATCAGGACTTTCTGCACAAACATTAAAAAATGATGTTGATTCGGCATCGTATGCCTTGGGAATTGATATTGCAACAAAGATGTCTTCCGAGTTGCAATCTGCGAAAATTTCAAAAGATTTATTCCTAAAAGGCTTTACAAGTGCGTTTAACGGGGAAAAACAATTGTTCTCAGAAGAAGAGACTATGCAAATTCTTCAAAATTATTTTAGCAAAATGCAAGCAGCAGAACAAAATGCAGCAAAAGAAAAGTGCATGGAAAATGAATTGAAGAATACCGAATTTTTCCAAAAAAATAAAAATGAAAAAGGCGTTGTTACATTGGAAAATGGACTACAATATAAAGTTGTTAAAGAAGGTAATGGTACAAAACCAACCGAAACAGATGTCGTAAAATTACATTATAAAGGAACTTTGATTGATGGTACAGTGTTCGATTCGTCATTGGATAGGGGAGAGCCAGTTTCATTTCCTGTAAATGCTGTTATTCCTGGTTTTTCACAAGTATTACAAAAGATGACTCCTGGTTCTACGTACATTGCATATATTCCATCAGAATTGGGATATGGATTACAAGATATGGGTGTTATTCCTGCTTGTTCTGCTCTTATTTTTGAGATTCAGTTGATAGAAATTGTGTCGTCCGATGTCGATTCGCAGCAAGATGATGGAATTTCTGCAGATACAAGCCAGTCAAAACAAGCAAAAAAACAAAAAAAGAATAAAGACAAATAGTTGAATTTGATAGTATCGTCTAAACAAAAAAAATGGCAACCCATAATTGAGTTGCCATTTTTGTAAAGGTTAGTTTTTTTAGATTATTTTAATTTACCCAAACGAGCAGTAACTTTTATCGTTTTATGAGAGAAAAAGTCTGTACCCAAAATTGGTGCAGTTTTATGAATCTCATATTGAGGATAAACCACAACATCATATCCAGGGTGTTCTTCCATCAATTTATATAGAGCGTAACCTTTGCTTGCATCGGTCATTGCGCCCCCAATAACTGGGATTACAGATGCGACATTACTTTCTGCTGAACCACTTTTTGTATCTCCGAATACTCTGGTCCAATCAATGAATAGGATTTTAGAAACTTCAGCTTCAGCTGTAAATTGTTCTGATAATTCAAAATCAGACGCTTTTAATTCTACAATAGAGTTAGGCTCTTTCATTGAGTGGGAGTAGGTGTTACAACTTGCAAAACCTAATGTTGCTACACAAGCAACGATAATCAATTTTAATGCTTTCATACTTTTATTTTTTTTTTGTTTATAATTAGTCTAACCTTTTCTAAATACACATTTTACTTCTATAGAGACTACTATTGGTTTCCCATATCCCTGTTGCAAAAATCAGTATAGTTATCAAATGATACAAAGGTCTTTTTAGGTCATTTTACCCAAAGTTTGTAAGATAGATTTTCTTGCATTTGGTGCGGTAGGTGTAAAATAAAATCTTGCATTTGGTGCGGTAAACGCAAAATAGAATCTTGCATTTGGTGCGGTAAATAAAAAATATGTATATGTTTACATTATGTAAGGTGTTGATAATCAAATAAAATATGTGATTTGTTGCGAATTGCTTGATTGAAAGCAAAAATATAATGGAGTTTAGAAGAAAAAAATGGCATAGTGTACGTGCCGTTGTATATGACACCATTGTTGTAATATGTTGGTGTTGTAAGTCAAATTTTCATAAGGCAGAAAAATATTATTGAATAAATTTCGGTGTGAGGCTATAAAATGATGTAAAAAATTTTGGTGTGAGGCTATAAAATCCCGCAAAAAATTTTGGTGTGGGGCTATAAAATCATGTAAAAAATTTTGGTGTGAGACTATAATTTGTATTTTTGTCGTGTTGAATTAGTTAAATATCAATGAGATGGATAAGTTGGTTTTTAAACGTAAAATGTATGGCACGTTATTGGATTGGAAACGCTCAAGTAAAGGAACTTCAGCACTGATGCTTGAAGGTGCTCGCCGTATCGGAAAATCGACATTAGTTGAGGATTTTGCCCGTAAAGAGTATAAATCATACATCCTAATTGATTTTAATAGGGTAGGTGAAGATATAAAAAGTCTATTCTCTAATTTAATGGATTTGGATTTCATTTTTGTATATCTGCAAAATACATACAAAGTTACATTATATCCTCGTGATTCTGTGATAATTTTTGATGAAGTTCAGCAATGTCCCAACGCACGTCAAGCAATAAAATATCTTGTGCAAGATGGTAGGTTCGATTACATTGAAACAGGTTCTTTAATAAGTATTTACAAGAATACTATGGATATAACGATTCCAAGTGAGGAATATCGTGTGGAAATGTTCCCCATGGATTATGAAGAATTTCGTTGGGCTTTAGGTGATGAGCAAGGTTGTGGGTTGTCGCGACAGGTGTTTGAAAAACAAGTGTCATTAGGTGATGGCGTAAACCGAATGAAAATGCGAGATTTTCGTCTTTATATGCTTGTTGGCGGAATGCCTCAGGCAGTAAATAAATATTTGGAAACTAAAAACCTGAATGAAGTTGATGCGGTAAAACGTCAGATTATTCAACTATATACTGATGATTTCCGAAAAATAGATTCAACAGGAAAATTGTCAAAACTTTTCATGGCTATTCCTTCTCAGTTGAGTCAAGGAATTTCCCGTTTCCAGCCAACAACTGTGGTCGGAAATATTGGGGCAGAAAAAATTGGGGATTTATTAATGAAATTGGAGGATAGTAAAACAGTTAATATTGCGTATCATGCAAATGATCCAAATGTTGGATTATCTCTCAATACCGATATGAATCGTTACAAATTGTATATTGGCGATACTGGTTTGTTTGTTACTCTTGCATTTTGGGATAAAGATTACACCGAAAATTTAATTTATGACAAATTGTTGGATGATAAACTCTCTGCAAATTTGGGTTATGTGTACGAAAATATTGTTGCGCAAATATTCCGTGTCGCTGGTTATCAATTGTTTTATTATACTTTTCCTAAAGATGATAATCATAATTATGAGATAGATTTTTTGTTATCGAAAGGAAATAAATTGTGTCCGATAGAAGTTAAATCATCAAGTTACAAAACGCACGCTTCGTTGGACGCTTTTATAAAAAAATATTCTCAGCGAGTAGGTACACCATATTTAATTTATACGAAAGATTTGCGAACCGACAACCAAGTACGTCTAATTCCAACGTATATGAGTTGTTATTTGTAATGCGCCTTTATAAAAACAAAAAGAGCGGAGTATAATATCCGCTCTTGTAATAATTAACTACCGAAAAAATAAAAAGGGGATAAGGGTATATGTTACACCTTAATAGCATAAAGTGGAACATTCTTCATCCACCCTTGATCTATGTGGTCTTTCATGGAAATCCTCAAGCCTTTCAAATTCAATTCGGGATTGTTCTTGATGTATTCAGACATGGACTTTGCCCTAACATTCTCTTCCGCCTTCACCTCAATAGGGATGACACGGTCATTCTTCTGAATGATAAAATCTATCTCTGCAGAACTCTTTTCGCTGCTCCAATAATAAGTATTGATTCCCTTTGAGGTAAGTTGCTGATGCACATATTGTTCTGTAAAAGCGCCCTTGTATTCTGTAAAGGCATTGTCGGAGGCTATCACCTGTGTGGCGGGAGCATCAGCCATCATACCAAAAAGACCGCAATCAAGAAGGAACAACTTGAAAGCGCCCAAATCCTCGTATGCCTTAAGAGGTATCTTCAGTGTACTGACTCTAGGCACTTTATATACGATTCCTACGTCAATGAGCCATTGTATTGCCAATTCATATTGAGCAGCACGTGCACCTTCCTTGATTACTCCATATATAAATTTCTTATTCTCCTTTGTCAACTGAGAAGGAATACTCGAGAGAACCTGGTTGATACGCACTGCCTCACTCTTGGTGGCATGTTTAGTAATGTCTCGGCGATAAGATTCAATAATCTCCTGCTGCAATGAGCGCACCTCCCTCAGACTCTTGTTCTCTGAGTAAGTTCTAACCACCTCTGGCATTCCACCAACGTAGTAATATTGACGCAGCAAATCAATGAATTTCGTCTTCATGATATTGAGCACATCTGTATCTCCCGATTGAAGTAGGCTATATAGTGCCTCTTCGCCCATAGCCAGCAGGAACTCCTCAAAATTCATCGGATATAGATGAAGCATATTCACTTTACCCACAGGATACGATTCTTTATGCCCCAGTGTAACCCCAAGCAGTGAACCTGCAGCCATCACATGATACTCTGGCGCGTTTTCGCAGAAATACTTGAGGCAATGCAGACCTCGTGGTGCTTCCTGTATCTCGTCAAAAATCAGGAGCGTCTTACCTGGTTCCACCACTATTCCTGTAATAGCCTGTACTACCAGCAATATACGGGGAATGCTGTAATCTGCTTCAAACATCGTTTTTGCCAGAGGCTCTTCATCACAGTTCACATAAGCAACATTTTCATAATGGTTTTTGCCGAAATCCTTCATAATCCAGGTTTTGCCAACCTGACGAGCTCCCAGGAGAATAAGTGGCTTTCTGTTTTTGCTCTGCTTCCAATCTTCAAGTTTCTGAGTTATAAATCTTTTCATATCATTGTCGCTCCATATTTCTGGTGCAGAATTACACTTTTTCGAGGATAAATCCAAGAAAATCCTACACTTTTTCGATGATAGATTTAAGAAAATGTTACACTTTTTCGAGGATAAGTTCCTCGACATTCTGTTGCCAATGAATACAACTCCGTTAGGGATTATCGTTATGCTATATTTCCTGCCAACTTGTATATCATATCCAAACAAAAAGAGCGGAGTATAATATCCGCTCTTGTAATAATTAAGCTTTTTTAGTATTAAAAGGCTTATAGTTAGAAACCGTTGGCATTTTATGTAGTTGTTCTAATTGCCGTGGTTTTTGCAGGGACGGCATTCGTTCGTCTTCATAAAGCTTTTGGATAAAAGGTTTTGAAGTCTTTTCTGGTAAGGTTTTCCTAATGATTTTTAATAAACGATCTATGTCTTTCTTTTTATTCATTTTTTATATTGACTTTATCTATCCCAATAACGGAGCTCGGCGGCATAATTATTTTTATTTCATCGCATCCTTCAAAGGCATTCTCACCAATTGCTGCAACAGATTCAGGAATCTCTATTTCTTTTAAATCATTACAGTTCTTAAATGCTTCAAATCCAATTTCTTTTTATTGGTGTCCGATAAAACTTTTTTTTGAGGGCAAAAAATAAGGGCTGATTTCCG
>JAZRVS010000020.1:0-22627 GCA_045599365.1 Bacteroidales bacterium | reverse complement strand
ATTGTTTGTATTGGAAATCCAAATCCAGATTTTACGTATGGTTTCAACATTGATTTAGCATACGCTGGTTTTGATTTAAGTTTGGCATTCCAAGGCGTTGCTGGAAATGATATTTTCAATGCAACGAAATATTTCTTGGATGGTGGTTACTTAAATTCAAACGTGTCGGATCGCCGTTTGGACGCATGGTCTGCTGAAAACAGCAGTTCATCTGAGCCAAGATCGGGAGATTTATTCACAAATTCAGAAGGATTCCCAAGTTCTGCATACGTAGAAAATGGATCATATTTCCGTTTGAAGAATCTAACTTTGGGTTATACTTTACCAGAAAACATTATATCAAAAGTAATGTTGAAGAATGTTCGTTTCTATGTTCAAGCACAAAACTTGTTAACATTTACGAAATACACTGGATTTGACCCTGAAATAGGAACAAATACAGCAATGAACTGGGAAGGACCTGAATTTGGAATTGACCGTGGTACATACCCACAGGCTCGCTCATTTGTATTTGGTGTAAATCTTGGTTTCTAATCTAAAAACTGTAATAAGATGAAAAAAATAACAATAGCAATAATCGCATTACTGGGAATGTACTCTTGTACAGAAGATTTTATTACCAAGGATCCTCTTGGTGTGTCAAGTAGTGCCTCATATTATAAAGTTCCAGACCAATGTCAATTGGCTGTAAATGCAATTTATGATCCACTTGGTTGGTTTGAATTTCATGATGAATATCTTTGGAAAATTGGAGATATTTGTTCTGATGATTTTGAACGTGGTGGAGCAAATTCAAAAGAAATGTACACAACTGGTGACGATTGGGATAAGAGTGGTCAGTTATGTGTATTTGAAGCAACTGATCGAAGTTCAATTATGTCTGGTATATGGAAAGCTGGATATGTAGCAATTGCACGTGCCAATGCAATGTTGGCAGGATCAGAAGGAGTTGATAACGCGGAAATAAAGACTATGCGTGCAGAAGTGAAATTTTTACGTGCGTGGTACTATTTCCAATTAACAAAAGTATTTGGACCAGTAATCTTGTCAGAAAAGTTCGTATCTGTTGCAGAAGCAGAAGAGTTAGGAAACCGAGCTGACGGAGATTCTGATGGTAGCAAACAAGTTCGTGCTCAATATGACTTCATAATTAGCGAATTGGAATCTATCCTTAAAAATGATGAATTGCCAGTAACAGCTAATGCATTTGGTAAAGTAACCAAAGGTGCTGCTCAAGCATTTTTGACTAAGGCATATTTATATCGCGCTGATATTTGTGGTACTGGTAATACCGATTATGAAAATGCTTACAAAACAGCAACAACTATCATCAACGAAGGAATGTATGCGTTGGAAACACACTACCAAGATTTATTCGACATTTTTGGTAGTGCATATGAACAAAGCAAAGAAGTAATATTCTCTGTACAACACATTGCAGGAACACAATATGGTCGTGATGGTGATGGTTCTATTATACCAGTGTATACAGCACCACGTTATCTTTGGGATCCAAAAACAAAGAAATCTCAAATTGAAGATGGTTTAGGATATGGTTTTGCCATTCCAACACAAAATTTAATGGATGAATTTGATGCTGGAGACCCACGTGCGACTATGATTGTAGCATCTCCACATGGTGATGCAACAATAGATGCAACAATAACAAAACTAAATTTGGATACTGCGGTATGGGCAAGTCCTGCCAACACAGGAGACAAAACAGAGGGGTGGTATGCAGTTGGTAAAGAATCTTGGTCAACAGGATATTACAATATGAAAAAGACTCAGGTGTCTCCATTGGTACAAGAGAAAAATAGTCAATGTACTGGAAAAGATAATATTGTACTACGATATGGTGATGTATTATTGATGGCCGCAGAAGCAGCTGCACAAATAGGCAAAGAAAGCGAAGCTGCTGGTTATTTGAATCAATTAAGACAACGTGCAAATAATAGCGCGAGAACAATTGACTATACAAAAGATGGTATGACAAGTGCTTGTTATACATACACACCATCAACAGCACTTGCTGATTTAACGACTGCTGATTTAGAAACAGTGAAAAAAGAACGTCGCTGTGAGATGTATGGAGAAGCAGAACGTTATTGGGATTTGATTCGTTGGGGCGATACCGATAAATTTAGAACGGAAGACATTTCTGGGTACAAATTCCAATATAATAAAGAAACAATGGGTAGATGGCCTATTCCACAAGATCAAATTATCCTTCATACTGGAGGTAATTTGAAACAAAACCCTGGTTATTAATTTTAATGATAAAGCGAATTATGAAAAAGTATAGCATTTTAATAGCTTTAGCAGGTCTTGCAACATTCACTTCTTGTAAAGAAGTGGAAGAGCCAGATTCTGCAGACTTCAATTGGTATTTAAGAAGTGATTTTGAAAAAAATCTACTTGATTTATCAAAAGCAACAGCAAATCCAACTGAAATTGAATTAAATGATGAAATTTGCTTTGTAGCAAAAGGTTCTGGAGCAGACTCATACGTTGTATGGCCTGGACAACCAGGAAATGATTACACGAAACGTGATTTAACACCAGAACAAATAAGCGAAGAAAAAAACAATGTTGCTTTGAAGTCAACTGGTATTGCGTTGTCATCTGTAAAGAATGGTTACCACTACAAAAACTTCAAATATTCAAACATTTCTCCAGAAGGTGGATTTCAAATTTATGGTACAGCTCGTAATTACGATTATTCTTCAGACGAATATGCTGAAGTTAATGCTGGGCCATATACAATAAAAGTCATTGATACTCAAGTTGACTTGTGGGATAAGGATGACCCAATGAACTCTGCTGGTGCAGCTAAATATGATATTACAATTAAATTTGGTTCAAAGAAGGTCAATAAATCAACGTCAGGAACGAAAGGTCAATACAAAATTCTTTATGAAAGACCTGGTATCGAAATTACTGCTCCAAAGGGTGTAACTGACTTTACAAAGGTACTAGTTATTATTCACGCAAACAATTGTAAATTAAATAACAATGGCGTTGGAGATTTGATTCAAAACCAATATGGAAACTGGGAATGGACTGTTGATTTGACTTCAGAACAAATGATAACTTTAGCATCACAAAGTGCGGCTAAAGGTGCTGGTTCAGGAGATCCATTGACAAAAGATTACTATTTCAGTGTTGTTTCAAATCCAGAGAATGAATAATCAAATTTAAGTCAAAGAAGCACCTAACTAATGTTGGGTGCTTTTTTTTTGCCCAAACGTATGGAAGAACAAAAAAAGAAAAAAGAAAGTCCTTTATGGAATTTAGTATTTAATATTGTCATTCCAGTATTGATAATGACAAAATTAAATGGTACTGAAGGTCGATTTGCACTTGGACCAATGTGGAGTCTTGTTGTTGCACTTTGCTTTCCTTTGGGATACGGCATTTACCACTTTATTGGTTCAAAACAAGTAAATTTTATTTCAATACTTGGGTTCATAAGTGTATTATTAACAGGCGTTTTCGGTTTATTAGAATTAAATCCGCTTATGATAGCTATCAAAGAAGCCTCTATTCCATTAATAATCGCAATTATTATCTATATTTCTATACAAATCGACAAAAATGTAGTTTCAAGTCTATTTTTTAATGACGAAATAATAGATATGGATAGAGTAAATTCGGCATTGGAAACCAACAACAAAAAAAACGAATTCAAAAAAATCTTCAAAAAATCCTCTTATTGGATTGTTGCATCTTTTATTCTTTCATCTATTTTAAATTTTACACTTGCACGTATTATATTGCAAAGCCAACCAGGGACAGAGGAATATACAGCAGAAATTGGGAAATTAACTGGGTTAAGTTTCCCCATAATTGCTGTTCCTTGTACCATAATACTTGTTATTGTAATGTTTTACATATTTAAGCAAATAACAAAACTAACAAATATTCCATTTGAAGAATTGTTAAAAAACGATAGCCAAAAAGAAGAAGTTTAGAATGCATGAAAGGACTTGTTCAGAAATCAACGGGAAATAATTACAAAGTAAAAACCGATAACAATCAAATATTTGATTGTAAAATAAAAGGTAAACTTCGTCTAAAAGGTGTTCGTACCACCAATCCAATTGCAGTTGGTGATTACGTCATGTTTGATGTTGATAGCGAAACGACTGGAATTATTACTGATATTGTAGAGCGAAAAAATTACATTATACGCAAGGCATCTAACCTCTCAAAAGAATCTCAAATTATAGCAGCAAATGTTGATATGGCATATATCGTCATCACCATACATTCTCCGCAAACGCTATTACAATTTGTGGATAGATTTTTAGTAACAGCAGAAGCATACGATATTCCTTGTACAATTTTGATAAACAAATATGACCTATTCCAATCGCAAGAAGACCAATCAATTATAGAGGAATGGGAAAAAATTTATAAACTTGCTGGCTATGAGGTTTTGTGTGTCTCTACTGTAAATGGATACAATATTGATGAATTAAAAAATCGTTTATCTGGCAAAATTTCCGTTCTTTCTGGCAATTCTGGAGTCGGGAAAACCTCTTTAGTACAAGCACTTACAGGAGAGCAAAACTTAAAAATTTCTGAGATATCTAAATCATTTCATAAAGGACAGCATACAACAACATTTGCAGAAATGTACGAAACTCCCAATAATGGATACATTATAGATACACCTGGTGTAAAAGCATTTGGATTACTTGACATGGAAGATTGTCAAATAAGCCAATTTTTCCCAGAAATTTTCAAATATTCTTCAAACTGCCAATTTTATAATTGTACACATTCTCACGAGCCGAAATGTAATGTTATCAAAGCCGTTGAAGAAGGTAAAATTGCTATAAGTCGATACGAACACTACCTTACATTTTTAGAAGATAAAAATGTAAAACACAGAGAAGCACAATAAGCGAGTGATTAATGACTATTGATTACTTAAATTGTGTAAATATCAAGCAAAATATTAGTTCTATAACTTATTGATTGTTGCAACAATTTGTGTCAATAATTTAACAGAATTATCAACATCATCTTTATGAACAGTCTCAATTACTTGATGTAAATAGCGAGTTGGGATTGAGATAGCGCCAGCCATTGCTCCTCCAGCCACCATTTTTTGTAATACACTTGTATCTGTTCCACCGCCCTGCATAATTTCTGCTTGAAAAGGAATTTTATTTTTTTCAGCTACAGATTTCATAAACGAAACGACTTGTGTATTACAAATCACTGATGAATCCATAATTTTTATACCTGGTCCAGCTCCAAGTTTCGTTATTTCATCGAATGCAATTGTGGTATCTAATGCTATTGCAACATTTGGTTGAATATTTAGTGCCGCCACCTGAGCACCTCGCAGGCCAACTTCCTCTTGAACAGTAAATGTAAAATACGTATCGAAAGGTAATTGTTTGTTTTTTAAGTTTTTAATCACTTCTATGAGAATATAAACCGAGATTCTATTGTCCAATGATTTTCCATTTATACAATGTCCCATTTCTATACAATCTCGTTCTCGAGAAATTGGAGTACCAATTTCGACGATTTTTTCAACCTCATCTTTTTCTAAACCCAAATCAATGAAAAAATCTTTTACAAGTACTTTTTTTTCACGTTCTTCTGGAGTCATTACATGAATTGGTTTTGCACCCATCACCCCAACAACATCCTTTTTGCCATGAACAATAACACGTTGCGCTGTTAAAGTTTTTGGATCAAAACCACCAAGAGTTGTAAATTTCAAGAACCCATTATCATCAATACCAGTAACAATAAAACCAATTTCATCCATATGAGAAGCAATCATCAACTTTTTATTGCATTTACCTTTTCTAAATGCAATAAGATTTCCCATATTGTCAGTGGTTAAGCTATCAACATCGTTTTTTATTTCCTTTGAAATCTCTTCGCGAATTCTGTCTTCAAATCCCGATGGACCTGATACCTCACTTAATTTTTTTATCAATTTGAAATTCATTGTATTACGCTTTTATTATATGTTTCAATTCTGTTTTATTAAAATACTCTTCTGCAAATTTTCTATCAATTACAATTGATTTGACTTCCTTTGAAGGTGCTTCATACATAACATCCAGCATGATTGCCTCACAAATAGAACGAAGTCCTCGAGCTCCTAATTTAAATTCTATAGCTTTTTCGACAATAAAATCATACGCGTCATCTTGAAATGTGAGTTCAATACCATCCATTTTGAGTAATTCGATATATTGTTTTGCGAGAGCATTTTTAGGTTCTGTCAAAATTCGACGCAAGGCAGTCGCATCCAGAGGATTCAAGTGTGTTAACACAGGTAAACGTCCTATAATCTCAGGTATCAAACCAAATGTTCGCAAATCTTGAGGTGCGATATATTGCAAGAAATTATTTTTATCAATATTTTGATTTTTTTCTTTCATACCATACCCTACTGTATGAGTATTAAGACGACGAGCAATCACCTTTTGAATACCTTCAAATGCACCGCCACAAATAAAAAGAATATTTTTTGTATCAACAGCTATCATTTTTTGTTCTGGATGTTTTCGACCACCTTGCGGGGGAACATTAACAACTGCCCCTTCCAACAATTTTAACAATCCTTGTTGTACACCTTCACCAGAAACATCTCTCGTTATTGAAGGATTATCACCTTTCCGAGCAATTTTATCTATTTCGTCAATAAAGACAATACCTTGTTGTGCTTGTTCTACATCGTAATCACACGCTTGAAGCAATCTCACTAAAAGACTTTCTATATCTTCACCTACATAACCAGCTTCAGTTAAAACTGTTGCATCAACAATAGCAAAAGGTACGTCTAAAAACTTCGCAATTGTCTTTGCCAATAATGTTTTTCCTGTACCAGTTTCACCGACCAAAATAATATTTGATTTTTCAATCTCGACATCATTATCATTTGGTTGTGAAATTCGTTTATAATGATTATAAACGGCAACAGACAACGATTTTTTTGCATCATCTTGTCCAATCACATATTCATCCAAATGCTTCTTTATGTCAATTGGTTTTATTTTTGTAAAATCTTTTGTTACCTTTTTTGCTTTCTTACTCACAAGACTATCGTTGGCTCCTGCTATCAATTGATGTGCATGTTCCACACAATCAAGACAAATAAATGCACCGCCAACACCTTGAAGCAATTGAACTTCGTCTTCGGTTCTTCCACAAAAAGAACATCTATTTTTTTTCATATTATTGTATTATTCTGTTGCACCCCAAATTGCTCGAAACAAATTACAGCCGACAAAATTACCAGCTACAATACTCACATAAAAAATGAGGACATCAACTATATTGTTGTGTATAAAATCGAAAGGAACAGCCATATAGTAAAACGCATCGGCCACACAGTGAGGAAAACCACACATTATAAATAGTGGTACACCAAATAAAAGAGGTAAATTCTTATCCTTTCGAGCAAAAGTAACTGCAGTTGTCATAATAAAACCGCAACCAATTGCCAATACCCCACCTTTAATCGGTCCACAAGCCAATCTACCTTCTAAAACCTTCTGAGCAGTTTCTTGTAAAGGCATCGGACTACAACGAGCGATTAATGCGACAATCAAGCAACCTATCAAGTTCCCAAACAAAATAAAGAACAAATTTCCAACCTCGTTTTTCTTAATAAATCCAGCTGTCCCCGTATAGAGTTTCAACTTGTAATGAACTACAGTAAGTAATCCAAAGGCAAATAAAACAGCACCTATAATACTTTTTTCTGCTAAATAACCAAAGCCAGCAATTCCTATACAAAAGCCAGCCAAAATAGAAGATTTTAATATCTGAAACATGTTATAGTGATTAGTAACAATATAATTTTTATTTCTTAATTCTTTAAAAGACTTTTTGCATTATTCAATGCTGCTTCGGTTATTACTTTTCCGCTAAGCATTTTTGCAATTTCTTCAACGCGTTGTTCATACGATAATTCCATAATGTTAGATGTTGTAGTATCACTTGTTTCTATTTTGAAAACTTTGAATTGTTTTTGTGATTTTACTGCAATTTGAGGCAAATGGGTAATAGTAATTACTTGTAAATCTTTGGACATTTCAAGCATCATTGTTCCCATTTGATCTGCTATTTCACCAGAAACACCAGTATCAATTTCATCAAAAATGATTGTGTGTAATGATTTATTTTTTGCCATAACATACTTCAAGCACAACATAACACGCGACAATTCTCCTCCAGAACTAATTTCGCCAAGCCATTGTGGAGCGATATTTTTGTTCGCAGAGAATTCCATACGCACGTCATCCATCCCTCGATTTTGGAAAGTATCTGTTTGCATCAATTGTATGTTAAACAATACCGATGGTATTCCCAATTTTTTTAATAATTCAACGATAATAGGAGCCAACCTTTTTATCGCATTTTCTCGCCGTTGATGAAGTTCCTTTGCCAACTTTTCAACTTGTTTATACTGAACATCTCGTAACTTTTGCAATTCATCGCAATGAAAATCAGCATTTTCCAAGTTTTCAACCAACAACTTCAATTCGTTTTGTTTTTTTATCAATTCTTGTTCAGTTTGTACCGAATACTTATGAAGAAGATTATTCAAAACATCGAGACGATCTTCAATTTTTTCTTTTTCTTGTGGATCAAAATCAAGTTTTGAATTTCCTTTTGCAACTTCATCAGCAATATCAGATAACTCAATATATACCTCAGAAATTCGTTTTGTCAAATCTGCTGCATATTGAGGAATTAAAATTGTATTCTTCTCGAAAGTTTGTAAGATTGTCTTTAATTGCACAATAAGCGATGATTCTCCTGAAAAAAACTCATCGGCCTGAGCAAACATTGTTTTTATGTCTTCGCTATGTTCCATAAATAAACTTTCTTGCTCCAAACGCTCCAATTCACCTTGTTGGACATGTGCCTTTTCTAATTCGTCAAGTCGAAATTTATAGTACGACAAATCATCTTTTTTCTTCTGCGTTTCAGTCTTAAACGAATTCAATTCTGCCTCTATTTCACGAAGTTTTTTTAATTCAATTTGATACAATTTCAATAAATCTTCATTTTCTGCTTCAGTATCAAGCACTTGACACTGAAATATAGAATCTTTCAAAAACAAATTTTGATGCTGAGAATGCACATCAATCAGCAGAGTTCCCAAATCCTTCAGCACTTGTAATCCGACAGGTGTATCGTTTATGAAAGAACGAGATTTTCCTTGTGGTGTAATCTCTCTCCGTATGATTGTTTCTGTATCAAAATCAATATCATTAGCATCAAAAAAATTTTGAAATGCAATTCCACTCAAAAGAAAAGTTGCTTCCACGACACTTTTCTTTGATTTATCTTTTAAGACAGACAAATCGGCTCGTTTCCCAAGTAAAAGTGATAATGCTCCTAATATGATAGATTTTCCCGCCCCAGTTTCTCCTGTAATAGTTGACATTCCTTTTTGGAACGAGATATTTAAATTGTCTATTAACGCATAATTAGAAATAAAAAGTTTTTGTAGCATGGTTATTTGGTGGAATTTATTTTTTCATATTCGGTAACATTTGCTGGATTTAATTTTTTGGCAAGTGTAACCATTCTATTTTTTTCATCAGGATTTCCTTCTGAATACATTTGGACAATTTCGTCCTTTTTTGCATAGAAAAAGGCTGTGAGTAAATATGAACTGGGCTTTTGTCTAAAAATTTTTTCCAATTCTGAAACGGCATTATACACCTCTTTTCGACCCTCTTCTGGCTTTTCAAACATAACATCTAAACCTAAACGATGATATTTGTACATTGCGGTATGGAAATGAGAATAACTTGAATTCAAAAGATTTTCGACCAACCAATAACGAGTTTTATCATCACGCGAAGTTGAACTCCAACCAGATTCGTCATTTGCTTGAGCAACGGTTACCACATTTTGTGCTTTTTGAAAAAATTCAACACCGCCATTCGGAGCAAACGTATCGTAATCCAAACCTAATGCAATGTATGCATAATACGCCAAAATAGATGATAAGTTCGACACAAATGAATTTTCAGAAAATTCAATTGGCTCATTTTCCTCATATTGAAACGACACCTTATCATCAACGTGATTAAACAAAGTTGTTGTGTATGTTGCATTATAAACAGGGCGAGATGTTTGAACTTGCAATGTCCCCGAAAAGTTTTTTGAGGATTGTGATGTGATACGAAAATTCAGTTTTACCTCTATTTTTTCTTGTTCTTCATACGAATGTGATGTCCATGCCTGCGCATTCATAAATTCTTCGATAGAAGAACGAAGTGTATTGTACAAATCCTTATCGGCATTAGCAATTTCATTATATTGAATATTGACACGACAACGTAATTCTTGCGCGTACGAAAATGTCACCAAAGACATCAAAATAGATATTGTAAGGAATAGTTGTTTCATCTACATATATTCTACGCAAAGATAATTTTTTTTGAAGAATTGACAAGAAGAAATCGGTCTCAAGCAATAAAAAAGAAGACACGACACATCGCATCTTCTTTTGTCGGGGTTACCCGACTCGAACGGGCGACCTCTACGTCCCGAACGTAGCACGCTACCAACTGCGCTAAACCACGATAGCGAAAGCAAAAGTACAACAAATTAGGTAATGATATACATTTTGGCAGTAATTTAGTCGTCAGTTACTAGTTTTCAGTTGTCAGATGAATCTCTTGGTGTAATCATATTTCCATTATGGAAATCAAACTAAGAACTGACTGCTGACACCTGATTACAAATGATTATTCTACCAATTTGTATATTGTCTCCATTAAAAATTATGAAATTAATCACTTCTCGCTAATCAACTATCACATATCACTATTTTTCGTACTTTTGGAGAAAAATTTTCATAATGATAGAAATCATTCCTGCAATTGATATAATTGATGCAAAATGCGTACGCCTATCTCAAGGAGACTACGCACAAAAAAAAATATATAATGAGAATCCATTAGAAGTCGCTAAAGAGTTTGAAGCAAATGGTATTAGACGACTTCATTTAGTTGATCTTGATGGTGCGAAAAGTAGTAAAATAGTCAATTACAAAACATTGGAAGCAATAGCGACCAAAACAAACTTAACAATTGATTTCGGTGGAGGATTAAAATCCGACGAAGATTTACGAATAGCATTTGAATCAGGTGCAAGTATGATAACAGGTGGAAGTATTGCGGTAAAAAACAAAGATTTATTTTTATCTTGGATAGAAAAATATGGTAACGAAAAAATCATACTCGGCGCTGATGCGATGAACGAAAAAATTGCAGTAAGTGGTTGGCAAGAAGGCACACAACTTGATATATTTGACTTTGTTGGAGATTACACACGACAGGGAATTTCCAAAATAATTTGCACCGACATTAGCAAAGACGGAATGCTACAAGGTTGTAATACAGAACTTTACGTAAAATTAAAAGAAAAATTTTCCGATTTGTACGTCATTGCAAGCGGTGGCATTTCAAACCTTCAAGATATACTCAACCTCAACGATAAAAACATAGATGCAGTCATTACAGGGAAAGCAATCTATGAAGGTAAAATATTACTGTCCGACATTGCAAAACTTATGTAATGGGGAAATATCATACGCTTAAATTTTGTATCTTTGTAAATGAAGAAACTACTCTATAGCAATGTTATTTAGGGATATAATAGGTCAAGAAACGATAAAAAGAGATTTACTTGAAACTGTTGCAAACAATCGAGTTGCTCACGCTTATTTATTTACAGGTCCTGAAGGTTCAGGAAAATTACCATTAGCATTAGGATACGCTCAATATTTAAATTGTACTAATCCGCAAAATGGAGACTCTTGTGGAGAATGTCCAACTTGTAAAGCATTTGCAAAACTTACTCATCCCGATTTACATTTTATTTTCCCATTCGTTAAAAACAAAGAAAAAGACAAACTTTGTTGTGATGATTATTTAACGGAATGGCGAGAATTGTTTGCTCAAAATCCATACATCAGCCTTGAAATGTGGCAGAACTACATTGGTATTGACAACAAACAGCCAATCATTTATGAAAGCGAAGCTGGTGGTGATGAAAATGAAAAAAGATTACAAAACTATGGCTTAACACGACGATTAGCATATTCTAATTACAATGCTAAATACAAAGTTTTAATCATTTGGATGGCAGAAAAAATGAATACCGTTTTTGCGAACAAAATCCTAAAGATTTTGGAAGAACCCAATCCAAACACGATATTCTTACTTATTACAGAAAATTTACAAAATCTTCTTCCAACTATTGTTTCTCGTACGCAAATCATTCGTGTTCCAAAAATTGACGAACAAAGTTTAGCAACACGCTTACAAACAGAGTTGGGAATTAGCGGTGATGAACTGCAATCATACGTAAAAAATTCTAACGGCGATTACATTCGAGCAATTCAAATGTTTGCCGCTCAAGATTCCCCATCTCAAAATTTTGATTTGTTTACGAAAATTATGAGACTATCTTGGAAACCCGATGTATTGTCATTCAACAATTTACTTGACGACATTGACAAAATGGGACGCGAAAGACAAAAATCATTCTTACAATACTGTCTTCGCGAGATACGAGAAAATTTTGTTAGAAATCTTGACGATCAATCGTTGCTTTACATGGATAACCAAGAGGCTACTTTTGCCGAAAAATTTCATCCTTTTATTAACGAACTCAACGTACAACAATTTTACAACGAAATAAATTCAGCTTACCGACATATTGAGAGAAATGGAAATGCAAAAATAATTTTCTTTGACCTCTTTATTAAATTCGCTGTTCTCATAAAAAAAGCTAAAATTTGATAAATATACCAATTGGTAATTGTGCAACGATAACAAATTTCACGACCAAGGTGTATATCTCTACCATAATAAATATTATCTTTGCATAAACGACATACATGGATTTAGGAAATACAAATATAGATTCGCAAAACAATGGTCAACAATACGCGGAACAAGTAAAAGCATCTGCTCAAAGAAGCGGGAGCGCAAAGTTGTATTGTTACAATTGGATGAATGGAATTGAAGTTGATATAGACAAATATAATATTGTTGAAGTTCGATTCAAAAACACTCGAAAAGATTACTTTATCAATGAATTAGGTATTACTCTCGAAACGGGTGATATTGTTGCTGTTGAAGCAAATCCAGGACACGACATTGGAATAGTTTCACTAACTGGAGAATTGGTAAAAAAACAAATAAAAAAGACTTTTGGTAAAAAAACACCCAATACATTCGGGAAAGTTTATCGCAAGGCAAAAGAAAGTGATATTGAAAAATGGCAAGAAGCCAAAGCATTAGAACATCAAACAATGATTCGAGCTCGTCAAATCGCAAAAGATTTGCGATTGAATATGAAAATTGGAGATGTTGAATATCAAGGAGATAAAACGAAAGCAATTTTCTATTACATTGCAGATGAACGAGTTGACTTCCGAGAATTGATTAAACTTTTTGCCGAAGAATTCAAAATTCGCATAGAAATGCGACAAATTGGCGTGCGACAAGAAGCTGGAAGAATTGGCGGCATTGGTTTATGTGGTAGAGATTTATGCTGTTCTTCATTTATCACTAACTTCAATTCGGTATCGACAAACGCAGCTCGACTACAAGAGGTTTCTCTCAATCCACAAAAAATGGCGGGACAATGTGGCAAATTAAAATGTTGCTTGAATTTTGAACTTGCATGTTATCAAGATGCTCGCAAAAATTTTCCAGAAACAAATATTCCGCTAGAATTTCAAGATGGTAAAGCTTATCACGCAAAAACCGATGTTTATAAAGGTATTTTCACCTATCAATACAAAAAAGATGATGTTCCCGTTTTTGTTGAATTACCAGTTGATCGAGTTCACGAAATTATTGAATTGAACAAAAAAGGTGTCAAACCTGAAACATTAGAAGGTGATAGAGATGAAATAGAATCTGTTCAACTTCCTGATTACGAAAATGTTGTCGGGCAAGAGAGTCTTACTCGTTTTGACAAAAAGAAGAAAAAGAAGAAAAAAAATAATAATCAACAATCTTCTACTGTAGAACAACCAAAAGATGTTCAAAAAATAGACGTGTCGCAAAATTCACAAACGACACAACAACAAAAACCAGTAGAATCAAATCAAGAAAGTCAACAAAATAATCAAAAGAATGGTGTAAACAACAATAGAAATAAACACAGACACCATAAAAACAATTACAACCGACAAAATAACAATAATCAAAACCATCAAAATAATCCATCAAATGAAGACTAAATTATTCGTTGTATTTGCTTTTTTGATATTTTTTTGCTCGTGCAACTCAAAACAAATTTTTAACGACACCATTGTTTTTGAAGATGAAACTTGGAGCAAAGATTCTATCATAAGATTCGACATTGAAATTGCCGATACAAATACATTGTATGACGTAGTCTTTTCCGTTACCAATAGTGATGCATATCCTTTTGCAAATTTGTATGTTTTTACGGATATTTCGTCTGACACACTACTCTATCTTCGAGACACAATTGAATTCATTCTTTCTTCGCAAGATGGCGAATGGTTGGGTGCGGGCTTATTTGGTTACACAAATGAATTTAATCTCCATTCCAAAATACATTTTCCTAAAATTGGGAAGTACACTTTTTCATACGAACAAGCAATGCGCTGTACAAACGCTGATTGTTCTGTAAATGGAATACAATCCGTTTCATTTTCTTTAAACAAAAACTAATATGAGTGCGAAAAACAAATTACAACGCTTTGCTGAAAATGAAACATTTTCCAATGTCATTCAACCTAATTTTGAAGAAATTTTTCAAAAAGACTATTCGTTGAAAAACAATTGGCACAACACCTACTGGAAAAACGAAAATCCTATTGTACTTGAACTGGGTTGTGGAAAAGGAGAATACACAGTTGCCTTAGCTGAAAAATTTCCAGAAAAAAATTTTATCGGAATTGATATTAAAGGTGCTCGTTTTTGGCGTGGAGCAAAAACTGCAATAGAGAAAGGTTTTGCTAATGTCGCTTTTTTACGCACCCGCATTGAATTTATCAGTTCATTCTTTGGGAAAGATGAAGTTGATGAAATTTGGATTACATTTCCGGATCCACAATTACGCGAAAAAAGGACAAAAAAACGTCTAACTTCGCCTCGATTTCTCAATATGTACCTCAATATGCTCAAACCAAATGCTGTCGTCAATCTAAAAACAGATAGCAAAGAGTTATTTGACTACACAAAAGCATTATTGGAATATAACAATCACGAGATTGTAATTGCAACCGATGATTTGTATAATTCGCCATATTGTACGGAAGATTTGTCAATCAAAACACACTACGAATCATATTACCTTACCCAAGGGAAGAAAATCACCTACATACAATTTAGAATTACTCACGAATCTATAGATTTACCAACAGAAGGTTAAACTCACGACTATGAAACTAACTATCCGAAAAGCAATGCTTTCGCAAACGAGAAGTAAATCTGCCGAAGAGTTACAGCAACTATCGGTAAAAGTTTGTGAATCAATTGAGAAAAACGAGCATTTTCTCAAAGCAAATATAGTTCTATGCTTTTGGTCTTTACCCGACGAAGTGAACACACACGAATTCATACAAAAATGGTCGGCAAGTAAAACATTTTTATTGCCAAAAGTCATTGGGGAAAAACTAGAATTACACACGTTTACAACAGTTGATTCTATGACAATCGGAGAATTTGGCATTAGTGAACCAGTTGGAGAAATTTTTAACGATTATAAAAAAATTGACGTATGTTTAATTCCTGGACTTGCTTTTGACCAAGAAGGAGGTAGAATGGGACGCGGGAAAGGATTTTATGACAGATTTTTACCTCAAACTAACTGCCACAAAATAGGCATTTGTTTCCCTTGGCAAATAGTTCCTCGTATAGAATGTGCACCTTGGGACATTCGTATGGACGAAGTTATTAGTTGTCAATAAGTTTTACAAAATCAAAAAGATTGTTGGTCGTTTTTGTAAATTAGGAATATTTTTCTTCCATTCTGCAATTGTTTTTGTTTGAATTGATTCACTTTCAAGTGTAATATCCGTTGCTACACAAAGCCTTGTAGTTGGTCGGAGTATTGATGTCAGTTCTTGAAACAATTGCTGATTTCTATATGGCGTTTCCATAAAAATTTGTGTTTGTCCTGTTCTTTGTGCAATTGATTCCCACGCAAGAATAGATTTTTTTCGTTCTTCTTTTATCGGCACATATCCATGGAATGAAAAATTTTGACCATTAAAACCCGAAGCTATCAATGCCATCAAAATAGAATTTGGTCCGACAAGAGGAATAACTTGGACATTATTTTTATGAGCTTCCGCCACCACCAAATTCCCTGGATCGGCAATACACGGCATTCCAGCCTCGCTCATAATACCAAGATTTGCGCCAGACAACACAGGCTTAATCATTTCTTGAACATATTCCGAAGGTGAATGTTTATTTATTTCAAAAAAAGTACAATCATCAATAACCTTCTCTGGGCAAATTTTTTTTATAAAACGACGAGCAGTACGAACATTTTCAACAACAAAAAAACTCAATGACTTTATAACATCTACATTAAATGCAGGGAATAATCGAAATGGAGATTGCTCACCCATTTCTGTTGGTATTAAATAGATTTTGCCAATCATTTGTTTTAAAAATATTTTTTTGTTTCCTTTGTCTTGTTAATTTTCGGAATTCAAAAATAGGAAAATTATTGAATTTATGTTTATTATCAACTATATTCAACTAACGCTAATTGCACTATGGACACTTATTTTTGTGTATGTTCTTACTGTGCTTTTACCTTCAAAAGTTGCTCTTTGGTTGACGGTTCATCTTTGGGCGCCAGTATGTCAATTTATTGTATTAAGCCCTATAAAAATAAGCGGATTAGAAAATTTAGACAAAAATAAAAATTATGTTTTTATGTCTAACCATGCCTCGTTTTACGATATTCCCATCTTATTTTGGGGGTCAAAACGCATGCTTCACTTTTTAGCGAAATCAGAATTAAAGAATAGTATTTTTACTGGCTTTATGCTCAAAAAATTGGAAATGATTTTTATTGAACGTGGTAATGCGCAAAAATCTGTTGCCAGTGTGCGCCACGCTGAAGATATGATTAGGAAAGGTTTAGATATTGCTATTTTCCCAGAAGGTACGCGCACAAAAACAGGCGAATTGGGCGTTTTTAGAAAAGGTGGATTCAAAATGGCGATTAATTCAGGAACAGATATTGTTCCAGTAACAATAAAAAATTCTGCAAAAGCCTGGTCGCGTTCTAACAAAAAATTTAGACCCACAAAAGTTTACATTCACTTTAGCACGCCAATTTCCGTAAAAGATTTAACAGAAGAAGACGCACAAAAAATTGCAACAGAAACATTCAACATCATCAACAAAGAATTGAAAAAGTAGAGTTTATGCCATTTTAGCTGTCTCCAAAAATTCTCAATTCTTATCTCTTATCTCTTATTTCTTAATTCTTAACTCTTAATTACATTAGAATAATGCACAATGGGTCATAATTTATTGTACTTTTGCCCCGAAAAATAGGACGGAGTGTCCTCAGTAATAACTTGAAAGGCATTACATTGTGCTGACGTATCGCAAATTTGTGTAATTCCTTTCCGTAATGGACAGACGCTTCTGTCCCACAAAAAAGATGGAATTATACAAAGAAGGTGGCTTGCTTTCGACTGAAATTTTACAAGCCATAAAAGAAATTGGTTTTGAAAAACCTACTGAAATTCAAGAACAAGCGATACCTTTCTTACTACAAGAAAAACGCGATTTGATTGGATTAGCACAAACAGGTACTGGAAAAACTGCAGCATTTGGTCTGCCACTCATTTCGCAACTTGATTTTGAGAAAAATCTTCCCCAAGCATTAGTAATCTGTCCAACTCGCGAACTTTGTTTACAAATAGAACGAGATTTAACAAATTTCGGAAAATATCTTCCGCTACAAACTGTAGCCGTTTATGGAGGAGCCGATATTATTCGTCAAATCAAAAAAATTCAAGCAGGTGTTCATATTGTTGTTGCAACGCCAGGACGATTAGTTGATATAATCAATCGTAAAAAAGTTGATTTGTCGCAAGTTCGCAATCTTGTCCTTGACGAAGCTGACGAAATGCTTGACATGGGATTTCAAGAAGATTTAGATGCAATTTTAGAACAAACGCCAACGGAAAAACGTACATTATTGTTTTCTGCAACAATGCCAAACGAAGTTCGACGAATTGCGTCAAACTACATGAACAATCCGTTTGAAATTACAATTGGGACAAAGAATTCGGGAGCTGTAACTGTTTCTCACCAAGCATATATTGTAAGTTCTAAGAATCGTTACATTGCATTAAAACGCATTGCCGATTTCTATCCAGACATTTATGGTATAGTGTTCTGTCGAACTCGTGAAGAAACGAAAGAGGTTGCTGATAAATTAATGAGCGATGGTTATAATGCCGATGCTCTTCACGGAGATTTATCACAAGCACAACGCGACTACGTGATGAAAAAATTCCGCAACAAAAATTTGAATATGTTGGTTGCAACCGATGTCGCTGCTCGTGGCTTGGACGTTCACGATTTAACTCACGTAATCAATTATTCTATTCCCGATGATTTGGAAACCTATACCCACCGAAGCGGTCGCACTGGTCGAGCAGGAAAAGAAGGTATTTCTATTTTGATTGCCAATTTACGAGAAAAAGGTAAACTAAAACGTATAGAACAAATCATTAAGAAAAAAATTGAAATTAAAAAAGTTCCTGGCGGACAAGAAATTTGTGCTGTACAATTAAAAGATTTAATTTCAAAAGTACTCGCAGTTGATGTTAACGAAGAAAAAATCAATGAACTATTGTCTCCTGTTATGCATCAATTTGAATCGATGAGTTCAGAAGAAATTTTAAAGAAATTTGCATCATTTGAAGTAAATCGTATTCTTGAATACTACGAAAATGCGACCGACATCAATCTTGATGTTGAGAAAGAAAACGAACGTCGTCGTGAATCAGAAGAGCGAAATCGAGAACGCAACGAACGCCGCCGTAGAGAACGAGGCGAAGGAAGAGAATCAAGAATCGAAAGGAGAAAGCCAAGAGAAGACAGACGAGATTCAAGAGATGGAAGACGCGAATTTAAAGATGGAAAGAATTACACTCGTTTCTTTATGAATATTGGCAAAAAGGAACAACTTGACCAAAGCAAATTATTGAAATTATTGAACGAAAATGCAAATGACCGCGACATTCATTATGGTGCAATTGACATTATGCGTTCATTCTCATTCTTTGAAGTTGAATCACAATATGCCGACAAAATTCTGCGAAGTTTAGCAAATGCTAAATACGATGGATTGCCAGTTTCTGTTCAAATAGCACAAGCGCCAAAAATAGCCGATACTCCCGAGAAATCTTCCCGTAAAGATGATTTCAAATCCTCTCGTCGTGGTGGTGATTTTCGTAGAGACAAAAAAGACTTTGGAAAATCAAGAAAGGGCGGGGAACGTCGTTTTGATAGAGATAGAGGGAATCGCAAAGGACGAAGAAAATAGTGGAAATAAAACGTCAAAAACAGACATTCTAACTATCGTCTAAAACCAAAAATATTTACTATATTTGTGTCCAAAATATACCTTATAAAAATTTTTCTATGGAGAATAAAAAATACAATTGGAAATTTGCAAATGTCGGTGGAGTAACTCGCGTAAACATTGCAACAGGTGAAGACATTGCCCATTTAAAGGATTTAGACCAAAAAATGTGGACTGTTTTAAGTTGTCCTACTAAAGGTCTTGAAATAGATGAAAAAACTCTTGAATTGATGGACCTTGATGGCGATGGAAAAATTCGTGTTAACGAAATCATCGAAGCAAGTTCATGGATTACAAAAGTTTTGAAGAACCCAGACTTATTGCTCAAACAAAGTGATACAATTTTGTTGGAAGATATAAACCATGACGATGAAGAGGGGAAAAAATTGTACGATTCAGCCAAACAAATTTTAGCAAATCTTGGTCTTGAAAAAGATTCTATTTCCGTTGCAGACACATCAGATAGTGTTGCTATTTTTGCTAAAACGAAATTCAATGGAGATGGTATTATCACCGAAAATTCAACAGACGATGAGTCGTTAAAAAATGCTATTACATCTTGTATAAAAACTATCGGCTCTACACCTGACAGAAGTGGTGTTGATGGTATCAATGCAGACCAAATAGAAGCATTTTATACAAATTGTAATGATTACATCACTTGGTTTACAAGCCAAGACAACAACAAAGAGACCGTTTTACCTTATGGCGACAATACCGAGGCAGCTCTTGGGGCATACAACGCTCTAAAAGCGAAAGTAGAAGACTTCTTTATGCGTTGTAAATTGATTGCATTCAACGAAAACTCTACAGCAGCATTGGACGTATCTGTTGCTCGAATGGAAGCAATTAGCGAGAAAGATCTTTCAACTTGTTCCGAAGAAATTGCAACGTATCCATTAGCTCGTGTAAATGACAAAATACAGTTACCATTAAATGGTGGCATTAACCCAGCTTGGCAAGCTGCTTTTGCAAACTTAAAAACTCTCATTTTTGATGTTGATTTTAAAGATGAGAAATACATTACTGAAGAAGATTGGAAAACAATTGGTTCTAAATTCGGTGCTTTTGAAGCTTGGAAAGCAGACAAAAAAGGTGAAATCGTTGAATCTCTTGGCGTTGATGCTATAAAAGAAATTGTATCTAAAAATGAAAAAGATGCATTGTTAGCACTTGTTGAGCAAGACAAAGCAGAAGAAACAAAATCAAACGAAATACAAACAGTCAACAAATTAACACACTACTATAGAGATTTGTACAAGTTGATTAAGAACTATGTTACATTCTCTGACTTTTACACTCGAGATTCAGAAACCAAAGCAATTTTCCAAGCAGGAACATTGTTTATTGATCAAAGAAGTTGTGATTTGTGCGTAAAAGTAAGCGATATGGCAAAACACAATACAATGGCTGGATTAAGCGGTATGTACTTGTTGTATTGCGATTGTACTTCAAAAAAGAAAAATGAAACAATGACTATTGTTGCCGTTATGACAGATGGCGATATAGACAATTTGATGGTGGGTAAAAATGCTATTTTCTACGATAGAGATGGTGTTGATTGGGACGCAACTGTTGTAAAAATCATTGATAATCCAATCAGCGTTCGTCAAGCATTTTGGGCTCCATACCGTAAATTTGCCAAATGGGTAACCGATTTAATTAACAAATCGGCAGCAGAAAAAGACTCTAAGTCTTTTGATAATATGACAACATCTGTTTCTGCTCAAGCTGCTACTGTTCCTGCCGATGGGACTGCAAAACCCCAACCGCAAGCATTTGACATAGCTAAATTTGCTGGTATTTTTGCTGCCATAGGAATGGCATTAGGGTTCATCGGCTCTTTCTGCGTAAGCGTTGTTTCTGGATTTGCACAACTTTCGTGGTGGCAAGTTATTTTGGTGTTTGTCGGCATTATATTGATAATCTCAGGACCATCAATGATAATGGCTTGGATGAAATTACGTAAACGTAACCTTGCTCCTCTATTAGATGCAAACGGATGGGCTGTAAATGCTCAATCTTTCGTAAATATTGCATTTGGAACGACATTAACAAAAATCGCTCACTTCCCTACAGTTGCAGATCCATTCGCAAAGAAGAAAATGCCTGTATGGAAAAAAATATTGATTATTATTGTATTACTCGCAATTGTTGCTGGTGTACTCTATTTCTTTAATATTTGGCCATTTGACAAATGCGTTGATGAGGCTGCGGTAGAACAAGCGGCAGACTCACTACAAACAGTAACCGATACATTAACAACTGTTGCTGACACAACAGTTGTAGAATAAAATTCGATATTTTTTATACGAAAAAGGCTATCCAACAATGGATAGCCTTTTTTGTTGAAATTCATAAAGTTTTTACCAAGAAGTAATTGTCAAAACTATAATATTCGGAGAATTGATTCCCTGAATATTATAATTTTCGGGGAATTAACTCGTTGAAATATTATATTCGAAGTAATTTTATCATAAAGCGATAAATATTTCTCTTTTGTTGAGTTTAGTCTTGAAATATAGATTCACAATAAAACTACAATCCTTTATAAATATTCCATACCCAATTAGCCACAATTACGACTCCAATAATTATTTTTATATAAACAGGATATTCCGTAGTGAAGAAGTTTTTCAATCTTGATGTTCCATTTTTGCAATCAAAATATAGGACGTATAAAGCAATAGGTGTCGTAAAAATCAACAATAACGAAAGTGGATTAGTTTCTATAGCACACAATAATTCTCCTTGCATAAGTAATTTTGCAACTCTAACACCACCACATCCCGGACATGGTATTCCTGTAATCAGTTTAAAAGGACATCGGAGTGGTAAATCCAATATAAGGAAAATAATGAGACTGTCTCAAAAGAGCAGTCTCTTTTTTTATGCTGCAAACTTTTCAGATTGAGAAAAACTGAGAAATTTATCAGTTTTTGAAAAAATCTTTGATTTTGCTCTTGGGAAATAGAAAATTTTGGAAAAACGACAAAAA
>JAZRVS010000019.1:0-2405 GCA_045599365.1 Bacteroidales bacterium | reverse complement strand
CTTGAAACAATTAAGAAGATTATCTGTTTGAGAATATTTTTTCTTTAACAGTTCTGGGCAGTTGAGATTAACCTCATAAACGGTTGGGAAAGCTCCAGCCTCCAGTGTCTTCAATGTCTTTGGCAATTCAACACTTGTAATGTTTGTGCCTTTGAATGCATTTTTACCGATGCTTTCCACTTTCACAAAATCACCAGTACCGATTTTCCCAAATAGATTGGTGCAGTTCTCAAAAGCGCTCTCGCCGATTGTTTTGGTTTCTGTTAGATGTGGAACTCTAAGATTTGTACAACCATAGAATGCAAAGTCTCCTATACTTGAAGAATATCTCACAGGTGCAAATACAAATGATGTGCACCCTTTAAAGGCATTCTTTTTGATTTCAACATTTTTGGATTCTGTAATATGACAATCGAATTTTGTACAACCTTCGAATGCTTGTTCTCCAATCACAGTTGCCTTTTCAGCGTAAGAAGATTTGAGATTTATATCACCATAAAAAGCTCTATCTGGAATTTCTGTAATATTGCCTAAAGATGCTCCTTCGAGACTAGTGCATGAATTAAAAGCATCATCACCTAATGATGTTAAATTGCCGAACCTCACATATCCCAAATTCTCGCATCCATAAAAAGCGTGATCCCCAATGGATGTGATCTTTTCACAGTCTTTAAATGCGTATGTGGTAGAAGAAGAATTAGGGAAAAACTTCACCAAAGATTTACAATTCGTAAACGCATAATCACCTATAGTTTGCACATTGTTGAAAATAATATGCCCCACACTTGATTGATAGAAGGCGTATTTACCTATAGTTGTGACTTCGTCTCCAAATTCAAGAGTGTCAACGGCAACGGAAACGCCTATTATTGTGCCAATGTTGCTTTCGGAATCGTAATAATTATAAGATGTAAAACTATTGTCGTTGATTTTTAATCGTTTCAATGCAGTTCCGTTAAATGAATTAGAATCAAAACTTTTAACATCCGCACTTACAAGTTTTGCGCAATTTTCAAATGCTCCCCGATTAATGTAGGCATTCGGTGCAATTATACCAGTCAAATTACTACAACCCTTGAATGCCGTTTGTCCAATGCGAGTCACATTATCGAAATTTATTACTCCTGCGATTTTTTCGCACTTAAAAAAAGCATTATCGTCAATGTTGGTTACATTTCCTAAGTTTTTGTCAATAGTCAGATTAGAGCAATTATAGAATGCGTTTTTATTAATGTCAGTGCAAAGGCTAAGATCAATACTTGTGAGTCTTGTGCAATCATAGAATGCACCCTCCTGAATATAGCCTGGTTTCCCTTTGAATGTTGATAAAGTGGGGAGTTTTACGGCTTCTTTACCAATACCTACTCCTTCATATTTACTTTCGATTTCTGTTATTTCCAGACTATTTCCAAATAATCCTTTGTAGATATACTTAACATTCTCACCGAATACTATTTTTTTGACACTTTTATTGGTGATTGTTAAACTGCTTTCGTATGTATTTAGAATTTGAAGTATGTTAGTGTAATTTTTGTTGGTTTTCGTTGCCAACTCATCAATATAATATGTCTCAACAGATGCAGGAAGGTTTGCGTCAGTTGTCAATTTGCTGAAATGAACATCAGTGAATGTGCAGCCTTTAAATGCATCAGAGGAAATATATTCCACGTTTTTTAAATTAACATTTTTGAGTTTGCTGGCATTTTCAAAAGCGTTTTTGTAAATATTTTCCACATCACCAAAATCAATTGTTTGGAGATTTTCCGCATTTATGAATGCATTCTGTCCAATCGATCTTGCTTTGTTGCAATAAAAATTAACCAGAGCCAACTTGGTATTCCCACTACTTCTATAAAAAGAGTAATCTCCAATTGTTTCAACTTCGTTTCCCATTTTGATGGTGGTGGCATTAAGAAATGCGTCACCCACACCTTTCGAACTGCTTGAAGAAGTCATCAAATTGTTGCTGTTGATTGTCACCGTTTTCAAGTTGGTACAACCCGAAAAAGCGTTTCGACAAAGCCCATTGTCGTTGTCGTCTGTTATTCCTCCAATTCCAGAAGGAATGGTGATTTCTGTCAAACCTGTACAACCCGCAAAAGCATTTTTATTTATGTATTTAAAATCTTCGGATTCTGGGAAGGTGACAGAGGTAATTTTTGTATTATTTTGAAAAGCATTTGATTTCACACCATTAACATTCAACGTCTTGCCATTACCGTCTGTAACGGTTGCTGGGATATTAACAGTCCAACTGGCGCTACTACTGTTTTTCAAAATATAAGAAGTAGTGAAACCATTTACATAAACTCGATTGGAACCATCTCTGTAATAATTATAATCTCCTTTTGTCCACTCATCCGCAGCCCATCCGTTCAGTGAGCAAAAGATTGTCATCAAAAAAA
>JAZRVS010000018.1:0-7433 GCA_045599365.1 Bacteroidales bacterium | reverse complement strand
ATCAAAGATTTTTTCAAAAACTGATAAATTTCTCAGTTTTTCTCAATCTGAAAAGTTTGCAGCATAAAAAAAGAGACTGCTCTTTTGAGACAGTCTCTTTTCGCGGTGTGGACGAGACTCGAACTCGCGACCCTCGGCGTGACAGGCCGATATTCTAACCAGCTGAACTACCACACCAATTTTTTGATGTGCAAATATACACTTTTTTTGAATACACCAAACATTTGCGAAAAAAAATAAAAAATAATTTTTTGAGGGGCATAATTAAGATAAAATGAAGGTTACAAATGTATTTTACCTCATGTTGCGTTGCTTCAGTCCACAACAGAAAACAGACAACTGATATCTAATTATACCAATCCAGAAAATCCCATAAACGAAAGAGCCAATAATCCTGCGGCAATCAATGATATTGGTGTTCCAGACAATCGTTTCGGTGTTTCGGTTATTTGCAATTGTTCTCGAATTCCTGCAAAAATTACTAATGCTAATCCAAATGCTAATGAATTTGCAATAGCAAAAACAATTGCTAAGCCAAGCGAATTTTCACTAACAAAAGAGTATTTACTGGGTAAATCAAGAGCCATCATTGAAACACCGAGTACGCAACAGTTTGTTGTAATAAGTGGTAAAAACACTCCCAACGCTTCGTATAATGCGTGCGAAACTTTCTTTAAGACAATCTCTACCATTTGTACCAACGCTGCGATTATCAAAATGAAACTAATCGTTTGCAAAAATTCAAGATCAAGAGGTACTAATACGTATTCGTTCAAGATAAATGTAACAAGAGTTGCAAGCACCATAACAAACATAACCGCACCCGACATTCCAATAGCGGTATTTACTTTTTTAGAAACACCCAAAAAAGGACAAATTCCCAAAAATTGACTTAATACAATGTTGTTTACAAATACTGCAGATATTATTATTAGTATGTATGCCATAATGAAATTATTTTAAGTCCAAATCTCTAATTATTATCATTGTTTCTTGATAATTGCAACCATGTATGCCAACACCAAGAATGCTCCTGGAGGCAAAATGAACACAAGCATCATTTTAGGATTGTCAATGCCGAAAATTTCAAAAATTGAGAATCCAAAGACTGTTCCTGCTCCAAGAATTTCTCTTACTAAACCCAAAAGTGTCAAACCTAATGTAAAACCTAACCCCATTCCAATTCCATCAAAAAGAGAGTCAATAAGACCATTTTTTGATGCAAAAGATTCAGCGCGCCCAAGTATTATACAGTTCACAACAATTAATGGAATGTATAAACCTAATTGCTCGTATAGCGAAGGTACGTAAGCTTCCATGAGTAATTGCACAATTGTTACAAATGAAGCTATAATTACTATAAATGCAGGAATGCGAACTTTGTCGGGTATCACATTTTTGAGAAGTGATATGAAACAATTCGACAGAATGAGGACAAACATTGTTGCTAATCCCATTCCTAATCCATTTGTTCCAGATGTTGTTACACCAAGAGTTGGACACATTCCTAAAAGGAGAACGAATGTCGGATTCTCCTTTATGATACCACGTGTTAGATTTTTTATATCAGCCATAGCGTTATTGATGTTTTGTTGCTCCAGATTCAGCATCTGTGTTGCAAGGTTGTTTCGTAAATTGTAAAAATGCGTTGTGTGCCTTGCTAATTGTTTTGCAAAATGCACGAGAACTAATTGTTGCAGCCGTTAAGGCATCAATATCACCACCATCTTTCTTTACCATTGCTTTTTGGGTGCTACAATTAAATCCTTGAAATTGAGAACGAAATTTTTCAGTTGACATTTGATCTCCAAGGCCTGGCGTTTCTTGATGCGAAACCACCGAGGTATTGTAAATTGTTCCGTCTGGATTAATGCCAACCATTACTTGTACAAGTCCTCCAAAACCAGAATTTGTAGAACTTAAAATAGCATACCCAACAACTACGTCGTTTTTGCGAGCAGTGTAAATCTGTAAACTATCTTCGTCAATGGCAATTGTTTCTACTGTTTCCAATGGATTGTTGTCAAATTCTGGAACAACTTCCGAAATTGCAGCAATTTGTTTTTGTTGATGTGCTTTTGCTATCGGTTCTTGCGTTATTTGTTGAACAAAAGCAAGCGCTAATCCTGAAATAAAGGTTATCACAAATAGCACGATAACCATATTTTTGAGTGATGATGTGATTTTCTGTGCCATAGTCTTATTTTTTTGAACCGTAACGACGTGTTTTTATTTTATTGATTAGTGGAACTAATGCATTCATAATCAATATCGCAAATGACATTCCTTCTGGATATGCACCAAAACGTCGAATGATGATTGTGAGAACTCCGATGCCAATACCAAAAACAATTTTTCCGATATTTGACATTGGCGATGTGGCATAGTCAGTTGCCATAAATATTGCGCCAAGCATTGCACCTCCTGAACAAATGTGGAATATTGGGTGTGCATTTAATTCTGGATTTGCGAGATATAAAATACCTGCAAAAAGGAACATTGATCCTAATACGCTCACAGGAATATGCCACGAAATTGTTTTGGTACAAAGTAGATAGATGCCACCAATGACGAGTGCAATAACTGAAATTTCTCCTAAACAACCACCAATGTTTCCAATAAACAAATCTTGCGTCGTGGGTAAGTCAATTTGCGAAATAGTTTTTCCACTGAGAATGTTTCCTTTCAATATGCCAAGTGGCGTTGCTCCTGTTGTGCCATCAATTGTGTTGAAATCTTGTACTTTTGACCATGTGGTCATATCTGCAGGAAATGATACTAACAAAAATACACGTCCAACTAATGCTGGATTAAATATGTTGCACCCAATTCCACCAAATGACATTTTTGCAATTCCAATAGCAACTAAACTTCCTATCACGACCATCCAAAGGGGAAGAGTGTTTGGCAAATTGAATGAAAGAAGTACTCCTGTGATAATTGCAGAACAGTCTTTTATTGAAAATCCATCGTGTTTGAAAAACCATTTATCTATGATAAATTCAAATAATAAACACGAGGCAACTGCAGTAAGCATCATTATTGCAGATGTCATACCGAACACGTAGAGTGAAAATAAAAATGCTGGAAGTAATGCTATCAAAACATTACACATAAGTTTTGTCGTACTTGTGTCGGACTGATAATGAGGTGATGGAGAGACGGTTAACATACGCGTTAATTTTTTTCTGTTGATTTCTTAGCTTCTTCGTTTTTTTGCATTTGTATTGTCTTAGCTTTCCCAATTCGTATATAATCAAGTATTGGTTTGTGTGCTGGACAAGAAAAACTACAAGAGCCACATTCAAAACAATCAGTTACATTGTGTTCGTTTAATTCTATTAACATTGATTTTTTTGAAAGAGCATACAATAAATATGGTTCAAGTCCCATAGGGCAACCTTCAACGCAGCGACCACAACGAATACAATTGGTTTCTTGTTTACGATGAGCTTCTGCTTTTGTCATACAAAGAATTCCTGAAGAACCTTTTAAAACAGGTACATTCACACTTTGAATTGCTTTTCCCATCATAGGACCTCCAGAAATAATTTTGTCTGTATCACTTGGTATTCCGCCAACAAAATTTAAAACAGATTCAAACGATGTTCCCAAACGAACAAGTAGGTTCGATGGATTGCGTAATGCTGTACCAGTAACGGTAACTACACGTTCAAACAATGGCTTGTTTTTTTCTACAGCTTCGTAAACAGCAAATGTTGTGGCAACATTACAAACAACAACACCAACCGATGCTGGTAATTGTTTTGAAGGTACTTCGCGTCCTGTAAGAGCTTGAATCAAATGCTTTTCACTTCCTTGTGGATATTTTACTTTTAATGGAACTACGCGAATACCAGAATATTTTGATGCAATTGCTGTTAAACATTCTATCGCGTCTGGTTTGTTTGATTCTATGCCAATTTGTGCAATTTGAACATTGAGAACTTTTTTCAATAATTCAATTCCAATGCAAATTTCTTCTGCTTTTTCTAACATTAAGGCATGATCCGAGGTGAGGTATGGCTCGCATTCAACACCATTGATAAGAAGTTGATCTATAACGACATCTTTGGGTGGTGATAATTTTACACCAAGTGGGAATGTTGCTCCTCCCATGCCAACAATACCAGCATCAATAATTTTTGCTTTTATTTCTTCGGCAGAAAAATCAAGGTTTGTTATGATTTGATTGGATTTATCTATAGAATCTTCCCACTCATCGTTGCCATCGGTGGCGATAATTATTGCTTGTTTTTTGAATCCAGCAAGATCTGCTACATTTTCAATTTTTTCAACTGTACCAGATACTGAAGAAAAAATATTTGCAGAAACAAATCCACCGCTTTCACCGATTTTTGTGCCAACCTTTACGTGGTCTCCAACCGCAACAATCGGTTTTGCTGGCGCTCCAATGTGTTGGGATAGAGGTATGGTAACTCTTTCAGGAATTGGGGCAACAACAATATTTTTCCCTTTTGATAGTTTGTTTTCTTTTGGGTGAACACCACCTATGGTAAAAGTTTTCATAATTCAAAAGGTTTAATTTTTATAACAATTATACAATGTTCCAAATTTTTTCATTTTGTCAAAGGTAAGAAAAAAAGTATATGGAAAATGTCGTTGTTGATAAATATTCAATGTTTTTTTTGTTTTTAGTAATATTGGTGGAAAAATAAAAATCTCATGAAGATTTTTCGTGATAATTTCTTATATTTGACTCAATTTTGAAGGTTAGGATGAGATTATTTCGTTGCATAGTAGTACTGCTTTTAGTCGCTGTTGGTGTATTTGCACAAACACAATCCGATAAATTGCAATCAGTTCGATTGGACGCTGAGTATTATTTCTTTAATGGAGATTATGAAATGGCGCTTAAATTGTTTAAAGACATTTTGCAAGAAGATGCAGATAATTGCAATGTGAACTATAAAGTCGGAGTTTGTTACCAACGAATGCCTTTTGAAGCTGGACGTTCTATACCGTATTTAAAAAAGGCAGTAAAGGAAACAACCAATGAATACATTGAAGGCTCCGCTTCGGAACGAAAAGCACCAATTCTTGCTTGGTATGCCTTGGCTCGAGGTTATCATACCAATAAATTTTATGATGAAGGTGTTGAAGCGTATCAAGCATATATAGATAGACTTTCTCCAAATGAATTACAAGCTCGCAAACGTGCTATGCGCGAAATGATTTCTTGTCGTACTGCGGCAGAAATTATAAAGAAGCCTATTCCTGTTGAAATTTTCAATATTGGCAATGTGTTAAATACCGAATTCAATGACTTCAATCCTTGTCCAACTGCAGACGGGAAGACGTTGTACTTCACTCGTATGGAAATGCAACAAACTGTCTATAAAGATGGTACCGAAGGGGGCATTGAAAAAAAATTACGTATCTATATGACGAAATATCTTGGCGGAGAACATTGGTCTGCTCCTGTTGATGTTTCGTATGATTTGCGAACATTCGGACATTGCAGTGTGTTGAGTGTCAACGATGAAGGTACAATTATGCTACTTTGTCGCCATAATGTGTTTGAAGATATGGCTGATATTCAGCGTGGTGGGGTCTTGTATTATAGTACAAGGGAAAATCCTTCTGCTACGTGGTCTCCAATGAAAAAATTTGGAAAAAATATAAATGTCGCAAATGCTCAAATTTCACAAGCGTGTATTTCTAACGATGGAAAAACATTGTATGTCGTTTCTAATAAAAATGGCGGTTTGGGTGGTTTCGATATTTGGAAATCAGAACTAAAAAATGAAGCAAAATATGAATGGTTAAATCTGCAAAATCTTGGTCCTGAAATAAATACAGAGTTTGATGAAGGTTCTCCATATATTTTGGCAGACAACAAAACATTGTTTTTCACTTCTATTGGACACTATAATATGGGTGGTTTTGATGTTTTTAAATCGGTGTATGAAGGAGAGAAGTGGTCTGAACCAAAAAATCTTGGACATCCAATCAATACGCCTGATGATAATCAATTTTATAAACCAACAAAAAATGGCGATGAAGGGTTCTATTCAGTGGCTTTTAACGAAGGTTATTTTACATTTGGTGGGGTAGATATTTTCCAAGTTGATTATATTACTGAGAATGAAATTGCCCCTGCTACATTCACGGGAAAAATTTCGTTTGAGGATAAGTCAAATGATTTTGACAATGCTCGTGTGCAAATTCGCAGTAATGTCTCTAGTGTTGTTTTGAAGGAACTTCGTGTTGATGAAGATGGCGCTTTTGAGTGTAATTTAACAGAAGGTACTTATCTAGTAGAATTTGTTTGTCCAAATTATTTGCGCGTGCAAAAATCAATTACGGTAGAACGCTCAACGGTGCGTCAAACAATAGAAATGAATGTCAATTTGCAAGTTGATGATTTGCTTATTATTGATGATTTGTATTAGTCTATGTTGACAAAAATAACTCCAGAAAAAGCTCTTGAAAAGATGATGTCATATTGTTCCAAAATGGAACGAAGTGAATTTGACGTCAAAAAAAAGATGTCAACTTGGGGGCTGTCAGCAACCGATGTTACTCGGATTATTGAAAAGTTACAAGATTATGGCTTTATAGATTCTCAACGATACATTATGTCATACGTTCGAGGAAAATTTAATTATAACAAGTGGGGAAAAACAAAAATTCGTTATAATCTTTCTCTTCGTGGTTTTAAGGATTCTATGATAGACCAAGCGTTTGATGAGTTTTTTTCAACTATTGATTACGAAAAGGTTATTGAAGAGCAATTACGACAAAAAAATAAATCATTGAAAGTGGAAGATGATTTTCAAAGAAAAGCAAAATTGATTCAATTTGGACAGAGTCGTGGCTATGAATTGAATGTCTTACTTTCGTGTAGCGATAAAATAGTGAATAAGAAATGATTACAATTGAACAGGTAAAAGATTTAGTTAATCGTCAGCAGGCGTTAAGGAGGCATCTTTGACATTGATGATAAATTGATTCGATTAGACGAAGAGCAACAAAAAACGCATGATCCAAATTTTTGGGATGATGCGAAAAAGGCAGAACAACAAATGAAAAAGGTTACGTCTATAAAAAAATGGACGGATGCCTATGCTACTGTAGTGAAGGCAACAGATGATTTACAAGTTCTCGCTGATTTTTATAAAGACGGAGAAGCAACACTTGAAGATGTTGAATGTCAGTATAATGAAACTCTTAATCTGATAGAAAATTTAGAGTTTAAAAATATGCTTCAAAAAGAAGAAGACCAATTGGGAGCAATTGTAAAAATCAATCCTGGTGCGGGGGGGACAGAAAGTCATGATTGGGCTTCGATGTTGCTACGAATGTATATGCGTTGGGGGGAAGAAAATGGATACAAAATCAATATTATTGACATTCAAGATGGTGATATTGCGGGAATTAGTTCTGCAACAATCGAATTTGAGGGTGAT
>JAZRVS010000017.1:0-2706 GCA_045599365.1 Bacteroidales bacterium | reverse complement strand
TCCATTACGAGTTAAACATATATATCTATTAGGATATTTCATAACTTTATCGCAATATTCGCTACAAGCCTTTTCTTTACATACAATTTTTACCATTTCTTCAATCTCGTTCATCTTTATTCTCCATCACAACAGATTGTCCTGTCTCGTAGTTTCTATGTCGTCGTATGTTTCATAAACAAGTTTGCTCTTAATAATATCATACGGCACACCATATTTTGACACGCCTTTCTCAACTGGCGCAAATTTGCTCACCAACAAACAGAACGTCTCATCTCCATACGTTTCATTCTCCAACAACACATACTTGTCGTCTTCGTCAATAACATACCACTTGTTATAATACCCTTCAACTTTGTATGACTTCCCCGATATAACTGTCGCCTTGTCAATAGGATGTATATGTTTGTCCATAAATACCTTATTTTCCATAACTGTCCAACAACTCCTGTAATGCCTTTATTCCACATACGCCGCTACATTGATACAATGCAATCTGTGCGTTCACTTCTTCTGCGTGTTTCTTCAAATACGTCAAGCCGTAATCGCACATAGGTATCAATACTTCTTTGACTACTCTGCATACGAATATCTTGTGGTTTTCTTTCTTCGCCTTGTCGATGACTTCCTGTTTCTTGCCTTTCGGGAGTTTACCATTAAAACGATAATATCTTTCAAAATTAACAGCACAGTCAATCTCTTCCCGCATAATGTCTTCAAGCGCACTATGCAAACAACTCTCATACGCCCAGCGTTCCCAAGTCCTGTTGTAATATGTCGTTTTGTGCTTCGTTCCAGTGCCGTTTATCAACACACTCACCTCGTGCCCCCAAGCTCTTGATGTTTCCCAGCTGTCTGCATAAATCATCACATCGGTTTTACTCACGTCTCCACACTCAAAAAAGTTTGGCACTAAAATCTCAAAACTCGTCATTTTCATATCTCTCACCTTCCTTTTTAATCTTCGGGATTGAACCCACAATCTTCACATATCAAGTCCGCACCTTCGCTTTCTTTCACATAGGTTGAGCCATACGGAACATAGGTGTCTTCCCCATTACTCACATACTCCATACTGCCGCCACAATACGGACACACACCTTCGTCAATACACGTTTCATACATTTTATCTTGTTGATAACCAATGTATGCCAGTATGTCGTCAAAATGTTCCTTCATCTCGTCTGCAAGGTTTGACAATGTGTCATAACAATAAAATACTTCTTCTTTGTTTCCGTCTGTGGTCATATATTCAATGAACATATCTACCATATACTCAAAATTTGTAATTTCTTTCTTGTGCATATCTCTCACCTTCCTTTTTAATCTTTATCGTGTCCGTAGTCCGCGATAGCATACAATATACTCGTCTCCGTCATATACTCACGCAACTGCTTTTTGATACCTGCCTTGTCTTCTTCTGCAACTCTCACGCCCATCAGCATTCCGCGCATATAGCAATCGCCTTTGCGTTTCTCATACTGCCAACCAAGTCTATAATATGTCGGTGTGTCGCTTCTGCTATGACTATACAGCCATATATCATACACTCCCTTCGGTGTTCCTGTTATCTTGAACAATCTTCTCAAATAGTCTGCGTCAAACACCGTCTCGCCGTTCAATATCAATAGTGCCTTCTTACCGTGTCCGTTGCACCACTTGCAATACTTATCAAGTGTATAAAGTGCATAGTTTTCTTCGTTGTCCCAACCAATCTCAAATGTGTCGTATTCCCCAAATGCAATATTATAGTCAAAACTGTCTTCACAACTGTCCGCTTCAAAACGGCTCGCGTCAAATTCCTTGTCAAATATAGCAATAGCACTACAACCGTCTGTCATCCAATATTCACCACTTGCTTTTACTTGCAATTTGGCAAGTTTTTCTTTCGCTTTCTTCGCTCTGTTCAAATACTTTCTGATTTCTTCGTATGTCGTCTTGTTCATCTCATTTACCTTCCTTTTAATATCACCGCCCAATTCTGCTCACAATATCATATGCACTTGAACAGTAAAGTATGTCTCCCATATACATATCATAGACCACTTCACATATTTGATACATCTCAAACTCAATGTCTCCAGTCGCCTTCAAATACGCTTCTTCCACTCTTTCGCATAACATTTCAAATACTTCGTCTTTGACTTCTTCCCCTGCGCCGTCAACCAAAAAACACTGCATTTCATCTGCAATCATAAAACGATAACCAAATTCTTTGTTGTCTTCAATAACCTTTCTCATTTCCACAAATTTCATAATTCTAACCGCTCCTTTTTGTATAATCGTTCATTTTAGCATCAGCCCACAATCTCATCAATCGTACCAAATGTCTCGTCTAAATACTCATACGCGCCGTTCAAGTAGTCAATCAAATCATCAAACAAATCAAGCACTTCTTCCATACGTTCCCCGCGTTCACTCATCTGCAAGCCTTCTGGCAGATTGTCAAATGCGATTTCCTCTTCAATTTGGACATCGTTTACTTCGTCAAGTATATCATTGATGTCCGATTGCAATGCTTCAATCTTACTGCGTAATTCTTCAACTCTCTTTCTTCTCTCTTTGTTCATAATTTTATTCCCCTTTTACTTGTTTGATTATATCAAACATATAATCTCTTACTGCATAAAACGCGTCACACTGACTACATTCAATGTTGTGATTAAATGGGCAATGTATGTTGCATAATTCTTTTTCTGCGTCTTG
>JAZRVS010000016.1:0-16269 GCA_045599365.1 Bacteroidales bacterium | reverse complement strand
CTTCGGCGAAAATTTCGTCAAGTGCAATGTCTTTTGTGCCGAAACCTTCCTGAAGTTTTACAACCATTCCAGTTGCTGTACTGTAAATTGTATCGCGACTTTCTTTATCGTCGTTGTTGAATATTGTAATGTCAAGAGTTTTGCTCGTTGTGCCGTTGTCTAACGTTACATTCACCAATCCTTGTGATTCTTGTTCGTTGAGTGTGAGTGTTTTACCCGAAATTTCGGTTGTAATAATAGAATTGTTGTTTTCACCCAATTTTTGCGTCATTGGTAGCAATGTTGCCGAAATAATGATGCCGGCGGCGAAAGCAAAAATGAATTTGATAGACGAAACGCTCGTACGTTCGTTTGAATTAGGCGAAATCACACCAAGTAGCGAAGTGTACGGAATGTTGATGATTGTGTAGATAATCATTACGAGCATAAATGTGATGTATGCCCAGATGGTTTTTCCTGTTAGTCCAAAATCGGGAGTTGTGAAAGTAAGCACGCCGACTATTGCCAACGGAATGCAGAACCAAAGTAAATACGGACGGAATTTTCCCCAGCGTGTTTCGGTTCGGTCGGCAATCATACCCATAACAGGGTCGTTCACACCATCGAAAATTCTCGTGATTAAGAACATTGTAGCGGCAATGCCTGCTGGTAACAAGAATACATCGGTATAGAAATAGGTGAAGTAGAGCATGAATGTCTGCCAATAAAGGCACGATGCCAAATCACCAAATCCGTAACAAAATTTTTCTTTGAATTGTAATTTTCCGTCAGATTGTTCCATTATTTAGACTTTAAGTTTTGTTTTATTTTTTTTGAGAAATTTTTTCCTCCGTCGCCAAAGGTATTAAGATTTCCGAAATCTCCTTCGCCCGCACCATTCGATGTCCACGGAAAAACTCCTGCATAACCTAATGAATAGGGTAAAGAAAAAATTTCTTCGTACGTAATCGGAAATCCGTAAATTGTATTGTTTCCTGGAGTTTCGCCAATAATGCATGGTTTGTCGTTCAAGCCCCAATATTCTGGATTTTTGTGAAATGGATTATCAAATTGGTTTGTCCATTCATAATAGTGAATTTGCCAGAAATCAAGATAGGCGAGAGGATTCATCGTCATTTCTTGCAGAATTTCGTCGCTCCATTTGTTTCCGTCAATTTTTTCGCAGCTCCATTTGACGGATGCACTTCCAACTGTTACGGGAATTGGACTTTTTGCTTCGTGAATTGCAGCTGCGCACATACCAACGAACATTTGCATATAATCCCACTCAAGTCCGCCATATTTTTTGTGTTCGTGAATCCATTCAGGTTCGTTACATAAATCTATTGCAAACAAATACGGATTGTCTTTGTATCGTTCAACAAGTGGAATAAGAAATGTGTCGCAATATTGTTTGACCTTTTGCGTACAGCCAATCAGAGCCATCCAATTTTCCGATTCTTTTTTTGTATTATCCAAGTGATCGAACGACATGATGGTTGCCAAAATGTAGATGTGATGTTTTTGTGCCTTTGCAAGCATATCGTCCATATTATCCCAAAATTGTTGAGAAGCAGGATGTGGATATCCTTCTTTGTCAACGTACGGTTGCCCAACAGCGTCGCAACTTATCCAAATTCGCGAAGCGTTGAAACCATATTGTTCCAAACGTGAAAATTCCTGTTCCCAAAAATCGCCGTTGTAGTTTCCGCCAAAGTCATTCCAGTTGTCCCACGGCGTGTTTGCGCCGACAAAGTAAATCTCTTTGCCGTCCAGTATGAATTTGTTCCCGGAAATAGAAATCCTTTGCTGTGCAAAAATAGAACAGCAAAGGATTAATGAAAATGTGATAGTCAAAAGTCGCTTCATTATTCTATAATGACTTTTGATTTGAATGTTTCGTCGTTGACGCGGATAGAAATTGCATAGATTCCTTTTGCAAGACCATCTGTTAAGAATGTCGCTTGTCCGTTGGTGAATATTGTATATTTAATAGCAACAAGTTTTCCGTCTGTATTTGAGAACGATGCCAAAGCTTTTCCTTCTGCATTTGGAATTGAAATGGTGAAAGAATCTATAGCACAAGGATTTGGATAAATATTTACAGAACTTTCTATTGGTTCAATTGCAGTGTTTGGATCTGGCCAAATGCGTATTTTTATATCAAGATTTTTTGTTACCCCAAAGAAATCTTCTGCAACAACGGAAACCATATATGTTCCTGTATCTTGTTGTGCTGGTGTTCCAGAAATAATGTATGTGTATGGATCGAAATTGAAACAAGATGGAAGATTGTTAGTTGTTATTGATAATACGTCATCGTTTGGATCAACAAAGAATGAACGAAGAATTTGGAATGAAAATGCTTGATTAGCGTAAGTTGGTTGGTATGTATCTCTTGTATTTGTTTTGATTTTTTCACCATTGTTTGCGTGGTCATCAAAATTGAATGCTTCAACTTCGCGAAGAGAATATCCCCAACTTGTTGCACGTTTTGAAAAGTTTAGTTTTACGTAGCGACATACAATAGGATCTTCGTTATCTTTTCTCAATACAATATTACTTTTGATTGACTGACCTTGTTTTACAAAGAAAACAGTATCCCAATTTTGTTGGTCGTTTGAAACTTCAATAGAGTAGGCATCAGCGTATGCTCCTTTTCGTTCTTCTTCGTTCCATTCCCACCAAAGAACAATTCTACGAATTTCTTCTTCTTTCAACATATCAAAGCAAATGAATTCATTGTCGTTGTACTCTGAACTCCAACGGGTTGTAAGGTCTCCATCGTTTGCGTAATATTGTGGATAAATAACATCTTCGTTGCTTGAGTAAGTAACAAAAGCATTTAGAAGTTTATTGTCGGAAGTGTTATTTTCTTCGCGAATCATTATTGAGAATGTTTGAGAAACATATTTGCCACCCAAATCTGTCGCAGTTACCGTAATGGTAGCGTATCCTATTTTGTCGGCATTTGCTGAAAAACTAATCTGACCTTCGTCGGAGATGTTTGCACTGATTTCTCCAGTACTTGTAATAGAGAAAGAAAGTTTATCAAAATCATCATCTTCAAAGTAATCATTTGCATTGATGTAGTCTTCAATTGCTGGAGAATTTTTAAATAATACTGTATCAGGAATACGTTTGGTTATTCTTGGAATATAGTTGAATGTTGGATCGTGTTTAATGATTATATGTTCTGGAATAGAATCTCTCAAAAAGCCTAAAGCTTCTCTCATATCATCCAATCCTCCATTTCCGTCGTGGTTGGTATAAGTCCATCCCCAACCGCCAGAGTAACCTTGATTCCACAACCAAAGTAGTGCTTCTTTTGTATTTAATTGTACTCGCGGAATAAAGGTTGTCCCTCTTTTTCTTACAATACCGTAGGCTGGAAATTCACCAATGATAGTGTTTTTAGAAAGTTTTAAATCCCAGCGAGTTTGGTGAAATGGTGAACGATCAGAACCAATTTCGCTTGGGTAGTAGTGGAACATATAAAAATCTAAGTATCCATCTTTATCGTGTCCAGCATTGTAAAGTGCTTCGTCAGAATAGTAGTTTGTACAATTATCGTATGTTGTTAGTGTAGCAAGATGCCAACTTCCATTTGAAACCTTTGCATTTGGGTCTGTTCTATGAATTGCTCCAGCACATTGGTTTACAAATCTTTGAATGCAACTCATTTCAACGTGTTCAAAATTTCCCCATTCCCCTTGTCCAATTGCTAATGCTTCTGGTTCATTGAAAATTTCCCAACAAAGCACAGCCGTATGATTTTTAACTGCGTTTACCATTGGAATTAATGCATTGTCAATATATCGTTGTGTGGCAACAGAGTCTTCCAATAGCATTTTGTTTCGTCGCACACGCGTAATTGCTTGATACGAACCCTTGTCTCCATCATCAATACAAAGCATTCCATGCGCCCATAGACAAAGACTAACAACAATACCTTTGGTTGCTGCTATGTCCATAGCAAGTGCTAAATTTTCAAGCGCACGATTATCTATACCAATAACTGTATCATTGGTGTCGTGGTAGGTTGGAGTTTCTCTACCATCAACGTGAATCCACCAACGAAGAGAGTTCCCTCCTGCCGAAACAACGTCATCACAAATTTGTTCCCACGTGTCACTTTTGAAACCAATCAAGTCGTTTCCGTAACTCATCCACGCAACATTGATACCACTTAAAAATAAATCTTGACCACGGTGGTTAATGTACTTGTGCATTGTGTCCGCTTCTTCTTGAGAAAAGACTGTTAGTGTTAATAATACACTAAGGCAGGATAGTAAAATTCTTTTGTATTGTATCATATCAAAAAAATGTTTTTTTAAGTTTTTTGAAATTATGCGTCAGCAAGCAAATATAGGATTTTTTTTGAATTAAATGAGGACAAAATGACTTTATTTTTTTTTATCGTAAATTCCTATGAAAATGTGTTCTTGAATGAAGTTTTTTTCGTACTTTTGAAAGCTTGAATTCGTAGGCAAAATTTCGTTGTTATGATTTTGTGTATGATGGTTCGGGTTTTTTTAACTTAAATGTCTATAAAAGAAAAACATAGAACAATGAGACGAGTATTAGTTAGTTTATTGCTTGGTTTCGGAATTTTAGCGCCAGCATTTGGACAGGTGAAGTTTAATGAAATTCAAACTTCCAATTCAAAAACTCAAATGGACCCAGATTATTTTAAGTATAAGGATTGGGTTGAATTGTATAACACATCTTCGTCTTCTTTTGATTTAAGTGGTTGTTATCTTACCGACAATAAAGATAAACCTCGTAAATGGCAAATTCCAGCTGGACAATCTATTGGAGCAGGTAAATACCTCATAATATATTGTGATGGAGAAGATGTAACAGGTTCTGCAATGCATACCAATTTTAAACTTTCAGCTGGAGGAGACAAACTTTTCTTGTATTCTTCAACTATGCTTTTGCTAGACTCCGTAACTGTTGGACTTGTTGAAACTGATTATACATGGGGACGTTTGACAAATGGTACGGGTTCTTGGGGCGCTTTGTCAAGACCAACACCAGGATCGTCAAATGTTAATACTACGGTGAAAGGTATAGCACCAAGACCTATATTCTCTATCGCTGGTGGTTATTACAATAAAGAACAATCGGTAACGCTTTCAACGAATTTGCCAGGAGCTGTTATTCGTTATACAACTGATGGTTCTGAACCAACAAAAGATTCTCCGATTTATACTGGTGCTATTACTGCAAAAAGTTCAACAAAAACAACACAAAAATATGGTTACAATCGTGAAAACAAAACGGGAATTCAACATTATGGCTATCCGTCAACATTGGATTATCCTTCTCAAAAATATACGGGAAATCGTACGTATGGTTTCGTTTTGAAGGCAAAGGTATTCCACGATGATTATGTTCCTAGTACAACAGAATGTAATACTTATTTTATCAATATAAATAAACGAAGTTTGCCTGTCGTTGCAGTTTCTACTGATTTTGCAAATTTCTTTGATGCCGATAGTGGTATATATATACAAGGTAAAAACGGCTTGTATGATGGATACGTTACAGCCAATTGGCGTCAAGATTGGGAAAGAAAAGTTTATGTAGAATATTTTGATGGCGCAGGAAATCGTCAGTTTGGAGTGAATGCTGGCGCAACAACAATGGGTGCTGTATCGCGAAATTATGATATGAAGTCTCTTAATGTAGAGATTAAAAGTAAATATGACGATAGGCTAATCAATTACCCTTTGTTCGGCTCCGATGGTTTACAAACATATCAATCATTCGTGTTGCGTAATGCTGGTAATGACTGGGAACAAGGTTCTAAATATCGTGACGCAGCAATACAACAAGTCCTTCGGGGTCAAGTTGATTTGGAAACACAAGACTTTGAACCTGTAGTAATGTATTTGAATGGTGAGTATTGGGGACTTATCAATTTGCGTGAACGTTTCGATGATCATTATTTTGAAGGGTATTATGATTATGCTGATGATATTGATTTGTTGAAATATTGTGACGATAGTATATATAATTTCCGAGCTTCCAAGGGTACTACCGAACGTATGAAAGAAATGATGGTCTATTTGGAAAATAATTCTATGGCTAATCAAGAAAATTATGAATATGTAAAGGCTCATTATATAGATGTTGATAATATGATTACATATTATATAGCACAATTATATTGTCAAAATACCGACTGGCCAACGAATAATATGCGTATGTGGCGACCTCGTACCGAAAATGGTAAATTCCGTTTTCCTTGGTATGATGCAGATTTCGGCTATGGTTTGTGGGGTGGCGAAGCATACACGAATCCTTGGGACAACTTTGATAAATCTGGTTATAAGAAAAAAACATCTGTCGCTCTGTTAAATTATATGCTTGAAAATGATGAATTCAAGGCCGAGTTCGTACAACGGTTTTATGCTATGATGGCAACAGTGTATGCTTCAAGTCGTTTTGTTGAAATTTCTGACAATATTGAAAGTACTATAAAATCGGAGAGATCTGCTTTAATGGATGAGTGGACTTGTTATTTGAATGATGGTGATTGTTGGGGGTATGGTAAGTGTACTATGCAAAAGTTTGCGAGTGAACGTGTAAGTAAAATGCAGGGATATGTTAATGATAAGTTTGATGCTAATGGAACAACTACATTAAAAATCAATTATACGAACTCTCAAGGTAAGGTGTATGTTTGCTCTATTCCTGTTGATGATGGCTATGAGGCAAAACATCAAAAAAAACGTGCTATTCGATTGGTGGCAGAACCTAAGGAAGGTTATAAATTTAAATGTTGGAAAAATGGTAATACGAGTGTTTCTACTGATCCTGAATATTTTCTCACAATTACAGCGGCAACGACAATTACCGCAGAATTTGAATCTCGTTCAACGGAGAAAAATCTCTACATCAATGAATTCTTAACGTCAAATACGACAGATATTGTTGATGAAGCTGGACAAAATGAAGATTGGATAGAAATTTATAATGGCGGCTCATCGGCTGTTGATTTGGCAGGATTGTACTTGTCTGATACGAGTGGAAATTTAACGCAATATCAAATTCCGTATGGATATTCTGAACAAACAACAATTGCTGCAAAAGGATTTTTGATATTGTGGGCTGATAATGACTCTCAAGATGGTCCACTTCATTTACCATTCAAGTTGGATCGTTCTGGCGGTCATATTTATTTATCTCAAAAGAATGCATCTGGGACAGTTACAACAATCGACCATATAGAATATGGACAACAAAATACTGACGTATCGTATGGTCGTTACCAAGATGGAACTGATAATCTTATCATTTTTACAAAAACAACTCCAGGAGAATCTAATACTATTATGTCTGAATCATTCGTTGATGGCTTGGTTATCAATGAGTTTATGTCAAAAAATAGTTCTACTGTGAAGGAAGAAACTGGAACGTATGCCGATTGGTTTGAAATTTACAATACTACTGACAATGATATTGATTTAGGTGGTTTGTTTGTAACGAACGATTTGAACAATCTTAATAAGTATATGATACCTAAGGGTGAACCAACAAAAACAACAATAAAAGCTGGTGGTTATTATGTCTTTTGGTGTGATAAACAGACTGCAATAAATCCAAACCACGTGGATTTTAAATTGCCTGCAGAAAAAGGTGATATTGCAATCGTTCAACTTCGCGGTTCTGAAAATTATGTTATTGACCAAGTGTCATATTCAAATCAAGGTCAAGATATTGCGTATGGACGTTATCCAAATGGAACAGGTGAGTTCCGTTATTTGTTAACTCCAACAATAAATGCTGCTAATACTACTAATGGTAGTGTTGTTGCTGTTTCTGGAGTAACAATCAATGAAGTTCTTGCTTTGAATACTTCTATTGTTGCTGATGAAAGTGGTAATTATAGCGATTTTATTGAATTCTATAATGGTACAAATTCTGCTATAGATTTAGGTGGTTTGTTTATAAGTGATTCTGCTGGCTATTCTCTACGTTGCAGAATCCCAACTAATAATTCTGCTGCAACAACTGTTCAATCTGGAAAATGGATTTCGTTCTGGGCTGATGGCAAACCTGAACTTGGAGCGAATCACTTAGACTTTTCTCTTGATGGAGCAAATGGGGAAGATGTTATTTTGAGCCAAATAAATGCCTCTGGAGAAATAGTCCTTTTGGATAAAATTTCATTCGGTCCACAAACAGAAAATGTCAGTTATGGTCGATTCCCAGAAATGACCGATTATTGGGAGGAAATGTCTCCAACATATTCTGCAAAGAATCAATCTGTTAATTCAAGTGTTGCTTTGAAAACATTAACGGCTTCAATAGGAACGATTCTTCCTGCTGTTTCAACATCTGTATTAACCTACGAATGTTCCGTGCCTGCTGGAACGACAACTGTACCTACAATTTCAGCAACAACGGTAAATTCAAAGGCTTCTGTAACAATTACACAAGCAGAGTCTTTGACTGATATGGCAGTTGTGAAGGTTATTTCTGCGAATGGATACAATAGTGAAACATATAAGGTTTCGTTTAAAATCGCCGCTTCTTCTGATGCAACACTTGCAACATTGGAACTTGGTGGTGGAACATTGGTTCCAGCGTTTTCTCCTACAACCTATAGTTATGTTGCAAATTTGCAAACTACGTATGTCCCATACTTGACTGCTATTGCAAATGATGAAAATGCGGTGGTTAATGTGGACTATGCACCAACGATTGATGGTATTACTATAATAACAGTTACAGCATCTGATGGTTCTACTCAACAATACGAGGTCTCTTATACTTCTGCTTCTCAAAATATTGTTACAGAATGGGCTGATAATTTTGAAAATGGTATTGGAAATTTAACAACTAACAATTCTATACATATTATTGAGGAACATCCTAATGGACCTGGTAAGAAAAATTTGGCTGTCGCTTTGAATGAAGGAAAAGATGATATTGAATTTGGTTATATTGAATATCATTTGCCAACAGGATATATCCTTGATGGTTCAACGGCTTTGAATGTTACAATGGATTTGTCTGTGCCGAAAGATGGTACCGAAGTAAATGGTGTTACTGTTTCAAATCAGTATATCAATTTCAATGTGGCTGTTGTTGATGTGTACGGAAATGTTTCGGATTATCTTAATAACAATACCACTGTAAATACCGAAACAAATCAATTCTCAGTAAATTTCTCTACTGCAAGTTATGTGACGAAATCTGCTATTGTAGCTGTTCGATTCGCTTTGTATGGTCCTGAAGATACAAGAAAGGAACGTAAAAAAGCATTCTATATGAACAAATTGGTAATTGGTCCAAAAACTGCATCGGGAAATACAGAGGCTGTCGTTTTATCTGATAATGCCGACTTAAAATCACTGTCTGTCAATGTTGGTACTATGTCACCAGCATTCTCAAATGATGTGAAAGAATATACGGTCGTTATTCCTGCGGGAACGGAATCTATTCCTGAAATTACCGCTCAAGCTGTTGATGATGCCGCATTCTTGGAGGTTTCTCAAGCTTCTGAACTTGACGGAACAGCACACGTTCGTGTTATTTCTCAAGATTTAGTTACAGTAAATGAATTTACTATACAATACATCGTTACTCCTCAGGTTGTTGATGCTTATACCGATAATATGGTTAGTCCAGCAATGACTGGTTGGAGTGAAAATTCTTCGTTGTATGATTTGGCATACAATGGTGGTGATATTGCGATTTCTTACAATAGAAGTTCTGCATTATCTGATGCTATTACATACAATACTGTGGATGAAGATTATAAGATATTAGATTTGTCTGAAGCTCCATATACATCAGTTAAGTTAAAATCAACGGTTGCAACAAATTTATTCGTTGAATTATTCGATAAAGATGGAAAAACTACTGCCACATCAGTTGCTACAGCATCGGTTACTCCAGGTTCCGAAATGGTATCATATCTATTTGATTTTACAGATAAATTTGGTGACGCTGATATATCAAATATATATGGTATAAAAATGTATTTTGACAAAGGTTCTTCAAAACAATCAAGTGGAACTATCAAGATTGATGAATTACGTTTTGGTAAAGATGTGGAAATATCTGTAAATCAAGCTCCAGTTTGGCAAGAAATCGCTAATCAAACAGTTCAACAAGGAGACGATTTTACGAATATCAATTTGACAAATTTCGTTACAGATGACAATACGGCTACGACTGATTTAGTGTATGCCTTAGAAAATGCTTCTGAAAATTTAACTGTTACGATAAATTCTGGCGTACTTTCTGTATCGGCAAAAGATATAGCGTGGATTGGCTCTGAGTCAATAAAGATTAGTGCAACAGACGAGGATGGTGCAAGTTCTGTAGTAACAATTGGTTTCACTGTCGAAGAATTAAAGGTTGATTTGACCTCAATTTCATTTAGTCAATCTTCAGTAACAGTTAAACAAGACGGAACAGAAAATTTAGCTTCGTATTTATCTTTAGAACCTGCAAATGCAACCATTGAATCTATCGTTTGGTCAATTTCAGATAATTCGGTTGCTTCAATAAATGGTATTGGCGTTTTAACTAATGCTTTGGATTATGGTAGTGAAAATATTACCGCTACGGTTGTCGTAACAGATAAAAGTGGAAATGAATATACAAAGACAATTACGGCTGTGTTGATGGGTTGTTCAACGGCTGTATCACTTGTGTCTGTTGATAATACAATTTTGGATTTGTACTATGGTGAAACTTCTCAAGTAGGATACTCTTTAATTCCTGCCAATGCGTGTGTTAAGTCCGTTTCTTATTCAAGTTCGGATAAATCAATAGCAACGATATCAGAGAATGGTTTGATTACAACATTCGACAAGAAGGGTAGTACTGTAATTACAATTTCTGTTAACGATGGTTTTTCTGTAAAAACGGCAACAAAAACTGTAAATGTTTCAAAAGATTGTTCGGGAGATATAGAATTGAGTTTGAATAAGCCGTCAATGTCTCTTGTACTTAATGGTTATGAGACATTAACAGCAACGATAACACCAAATGATGAATGTACCGCCGATAATGTCGTTGTTTGGTCATCTACAAATACACTGGTTGCAACAGTTTCCAATGGTATTGTTAAAGCTGTTGGTGTCGGTTCTGCAACAATTACAGCCACAACAACTGGTAATGGAAAAACAACGGCGACCTGCGATGTAGAGGTTTCTTCGGATTGTGAAGCTGGCGCGCTCGAAATTGCGTTGAGTTCTAATGAAGAAAAAATGTATCGCTCAGGCTCGCTAACCCTTTCTGCAAATATATTGACTGCAAACCCTTGTGATTCAGAGATTTTGTGGTCTTCTTCTGATGAATCAGTGGCAACTGTTGTTGATGGTGTTGTAACTCCTAAAAAGTACGGAACAACCATAATTCGCGCAACAGCTCGTCAAAATGAAGATTCATACGATGAATGTGTAGTCGAAGTTGTTGAAAAAGAGGTTACAAGTGTTGAAATTTCATCACCAGCAAAAATGATGTATGTTGGTGGTACTTTAACTTTGTCGGCTACAGTTTTACCTCAAGACGCAGATGATAAGACAATTACGTGGAGTACTTCTGATGCAGAAATAGCAACGGTTACACAAAAAGGTGTTGTAACTGGTGTTGCAAACGGAAGCGTTAAAATATTTGCTTTTGCAGAAAGTGGCGTGTCTGATTATTATGTAATTAGCGTTGTAAATGTGGAGGTTCAAGATATTATGTTGAACGTTTCAGATATAACTCTTACAATTAATGATGCTCAACAAATAAATGCAACATTTGAACCTGAAAATGCAACAATAAAAACATTGACATACGAATCGTTAGACGAATCAATTGCTACAGTTTCCGAAGACGGTGTTATTACTGCAATAGCAGAAGGTTCAACATCAATAATTGTAACCACTGCAAATTCAATATCAAAGGTTATTTCTGTTGTTGTTAAATCTGATGTGGTTGCTGTTGAATCTGTTTCAGTAGCACCAAAGACTATGGAATTGAATATCGGAGACTCTGATGCAATTGAGGCAACAGTAACTCCAGATAATGCAACGAATAAGGCCATTTCGTGGACTACGACAAACGCTGGTGTAGCAACAGTGTCTTCAGCTGGTGTCGTAGTTGCAGTTGGTACTGGAACTGCCGAAATAACAGCATCTTCTGCAAATGGAAAGACTGCGTCAACAATGGTAACAGTTTCATATAGAAAACTTTCTTCTGTTGAATTTTCGTCTAAATCAATTTCTCTAACGGAAGGAAAATCTACTGATTTGTCTAAATTGTTAGTTTTGAATCCAACTGCAGTAGAAACAAAAACAATAGAATGGACTTCAAGTAGCGATAATGCTATAATAGATGAAGATGGTCTATTGGTAAACAATCTTGCTTATGGAACAGAAGATGTGGATGTAACAGTTACTGTTACAGATCAATATGGAACAACAAAAACAGCAACAATTACCGTTACATTGACTGGTTGTGAAACTCAAATTACATCAATTGCGGTTAATCCAACTATGGTTGAGATTGCAAAATCAGCAACATCGCAATTATCTGTTACTATAACCCCAGCCAATGCGTGTGTTGAATCTATAATATATACATCTCAAGATGAGAATATTGCTACTGTTTCTGCTCAAGGAAAAATAATGCCTGTTGCTGAGGGGAAAACAACAATAACGATTGCTGTTTCTGATGGTTATAATGTGTATAATAAAGAAGTAGCAGTTTCTATTATTAAAGATATTGTTGCTGTGACTGCCGTTGATTTTCCTAATCCTTCGTACATTAAGTATATTGGTGATACATTCCAATTGATTCCAACAATTGCGCCTTCCGATGCAACTAACAAAACGCTTATATGGACATCATCAAATCCTGCTGTTGCAACTGTTGATGAATCGGGTAATGTTGTGATTTTGTCATCGGGAACTGCAATTATTACTGTAACGGCAAATAATGGCGTTTCTGCAACTTGTGTGATTACTGCCAAGGTAATAGATGTTACATCAGTCGACTTGTCTCAATATGAGATAACAATGCAAGTGTATGACTCCGAACAACTTGTTGCTATTATTTCTCCAAATAACGCAACGGATAAATCTATTACGTGGGCTTCTTCAAATGAATCAATCGCAACTGTTGATAGTGAAGGTAATGTTGTGGCTAAAAAAGCTGGTAGTTGCAGTGTCTCAGCTACATCAGTGAACGGAAAAACAAAATCTTGTTTGGTAACCGTAAAAGATATTGAACCTACATCAATATCGTTGTCTGAGTATAGTTGCAGGTTGAATATAGATGAAACTAAAGAAATTACCGTAACATTGCAACCATCAACTGTTACTGATACGGTAATACAATGGACTTCTGCTAATACAGCTGTAGCAACTATTTCTAATGGTATAATAACAGGTGTTTCTGCTGGAACAACAACAATCACTGCGAAAACAGGAAATGACTTAGAGAAAACAATTACGATAACAGTCAATCCTTTGTTAGCAGAATCAATCTCGTTGAATACAACGGAGGCAACATTGCTTGAGCAAGAACAACAAATATTGGTGGCTACAGTTTTACCAGCAAAAACATCGGATAAATCAATATCATGGTCTTCTTCAAATCCATCAGTAGTATCAATTGATGCCAACGGAAAACTTACAGCAAAAGCAATTGGATATGCGGAAATTACAGCTCAAACAGTAAACGGATTAGAAGCTACTTGTATAGTTTATGTTACTTTGAATGTTGTTGCTGTTTCTGCGGTACAAATCGTACCAGAAACATTAGAAATGTATATTGGTGATATGGAATCGCTTACAGCTACAATAGTTCCTTCTAACGCGACGAATAAATCTCTTGTTTGGTCAACAACTAAGTCGTCTGTTGCAACAGTTGATCAATATGGAAATGTTTCTGCTGTTTCGGTTGGTACAACAAATATAACAGCAACGTCGTCAAATAATATCTCTAGTTCTTGTGTCGTTACAGTTAAGGCTGTTGAGGTTTCTTCTATTACTTTGTCAGATGTTTCGTTAGCTGTTAGCGAATCACAAACCCTTCACGCTGTGATTTCACCATCAAATGCAACAAATCAAACTATTACGTGGTCTATTGACGATGAATCGGTTGCTACAATCAATCCTTCTTCAGGAAAGATTGTGGGTGTTTCTGAAGGAACCACAACCGTAACGGCAACAGCTTCTAATGGCGTAACAACAACAGCAACTGTAAAAGTGGCAGAAACGGCTATTGAAGTTCAGTATGTAACACCAAAAACAAATATTGTGTACATAAATATTGATGCTGTTGAAGATTTGTCGTCTCAAGTTCTATTCTTCCCAGAAAACGCAACCAATAAGGCTTTGAAATGGGAAATAGTGAAATCAACACCAACGTATGAAACAGGAAATGTTATAACATTGTCAAATACGGGTGCTGTAACAGGACTTTTAGCAGGAACAGCCGTTGTGAAATTCACATCTGTTTCATCAAGTTCGTCTGGTACATTGTCAATTATTGTAAGTCCAATGTTGGCAACGGCTATAGAATTGAACAAACAGAAACTCGAATTGTTGGTTGAACAACAAGAAAAATTAGTCGCAATTATTACTCCAGAAAAAACTTCTGATAAGTCTGTTACTTGGGAATCTACAGATGAATCTGTTGTTTCTGTTACACAAAAAGGAACAATTTCTGCACTTTCTGTAGGAAAGGCAATCATAACGGCAACGACAAAAGATAAAAGTCATTTGTCTGCAACTTGCGAGGTTATTGTTGCCGAAAAAGGTGTAACAAGTATTACCCCAAGTTTGTCTTCTTTGACATTGAAATATGGGTTTAGTAAAGAAATTACATTGACAATAGAGCCAGCAGAAGCAAGTTCTTCATTAATCACATGGGAATCAAATGCTCCATCTGTAGTAACTGTTGATGAAACTGGATATTTGACGGCTGTCGGTTATGGAACAGCAATTATTACTGCAACAGCTTCAAATGGTGTTTCTTGTCAAATAGTCGTTACTGTACCTGATAACAATACGCCACCAATTTTGTATGAGAAAATACCTGATCAAACAATAGAAGCTGGAGAATCATTTGCGTCAATCAATTTGAATGATTATTTCATTGATGATAAAACAATCAATTTGAAATGGGCTATTGATGCTGGTGGAAGTAATTTGTTAATAAGTGTTACAAGTGCTGGTATTGCCAATATTTCAGTTGTTGATCCAAAATGGAGCGGTTCTCAAATTGTAACAATTTATGCAACAGATGAAGATGGTGCGAAAACTTCGGCACAATTTGTCTTGACGGTTAATGGTTCTACAGAACCTCCAGTAGATCCTCAAGCTGTTGATGCTGTTGTTGTGAAAACAATGACTTTATATCCAAATCCAACAAATGGACCTATCACAATCTCATTTGAAACTATATCAGAAGAAGTTGTTACAATTGAAGTACATACTTATCAAGGGAAAAAAGTGTATGCAGAATCTGTTGTTGCAAATGGTGAATTTGAAAAGACTATAGATTTATCTGATTTTGTGAACGGTGTGTATATTGTTGAAGTTACAATTGGAAATGAGAAAAAATCTATACAAGTCCTTTTGAATTAATAATGTAAAAACAATCTAAAAAAAGGATAACAACTATTGTTGTTATCCTTTTTTTTACTAATCACTAACCACTACTTAAACAATTCTAATGTTTGATGAAGTAATTGTATATTATTTTTTGCTTGTAGTACGTTTGATATAAGTGTTCCAAATTTTATTTTTTCTTCTATTGAAATGTTTTGGACACAAGTTTCAGTAAGTGTGAAAGCCTCAATTGCCGTCTCAAACTCGGCATTTGCAACAATGTCAATAAAATCCGAAATGTAGTCGGAAAAATCAAGGTTAGCTTGCCACATAGCAGTGAGCAAATCTTTTTGTATCAAAGAATATTTTTCATTTCGTAGCGCTTGGATGAAAAGTGGAATAGAATTTTTATCTTTTGTATCTGATAAACAATCAATTATTTCTTTTTTTATGGATTCGTTCGTTGTTTGTGAAAGTAAATCAAACAAAAGAGGAAGCATTTTGATAGAACCATATTCGTGAATGTACGCAATGCTATCATGTATTTTTTCAGTATCGTCAGATTCAAATATTGTTTGAATTTCTTTAATCGCTAAGTTTTCTTCTAATTCCATTTTTTAACTATCTAATAAAAGTCATTAATAATCTTTGTAGATTTTTTTGCAAATAAAAAAAATATAGTAATTTTACACAAATATTTGATGTAGCATTT
>JAZRVS010000015.1:0-23993 GCA_045599365.1 Bacteroidales bacterium | reverse complement strand
GCGAGGTTTCGATTTAGCTTGCATAATTAGAGTTATTAAAAATCGTGTCAAAAATATAAAATACTATTAAAAAACAAATAGTCTAAGTGATTTTATCGATTAATTACATCAATTATTTGTTGAGCAAGACCATTTGCGGCTTCCAAAGAGGAGCTTTCAGCATAAATTCTAATGATTGGTTCGGTATTTGACTTGCGTAAATGAACCCAACCATCGGCAAAATCGATTTTTACACCATCAATAGTGTTTACTTTTTCATTTTTATAGATTTGAGCAACATTTGCTAAAATTGCATCAACATTTGTGTCTGGAGTTAATTCAATTTTATTTTTTGAAATAACGTATTCAGGGAACGATTTACGTAATTCTGATGTTTTTTTTCCAGACTTTGCAAGTAAACTTAAAAACAATGCAATACCAACGAGAGCATCGCGACCATAATGAATTTCTGGATAAATAACGCCCCCATTGCCTTCGCCACCAATCACAGCGTTTGTTTCTTTCATTTTTGTTACAACATTTACTTCACCAACAGCAGCTGCATTGTATTTGCAGTCATATTTTTTTGTAACATCGGATAGCGCTCTTGTTGAAGATAAATTACTAACGGTATTTCCTTTTGTGTGTTGCAAAACATAGTCTGCAACGGAAACCAATGTATATTCTTCACCAAACATTGTACCATCTTCATTTATGATAGCAAGACGATCAACATCGGGGTCAACAACGAAACCAACATCAACTTTATTATTTTTTATAGCATTTGCTGTTTCTATCAAATTTTCAGGAATAGGTTCTGGTGTGTGTGCAAAATGTCCAGTTGCTTCGCAATTCAATTGAAGAATATTTTTTACACCAAGTTTTTGTAATAATTCTGGTAGAATAAGTCCACCAACCGAATTAACACAGTCAATTGCTACGGTAAAGTTTGCTTTTTTGATTGCATTAACGTCAACCAAAGGGAGAGCAAGAACTTGAGCAATGTGTTTTGCATTGTAGGTGTTATTATTTTCTATTTTGCCGATAGCATCAATATTTGCGTAACAGAATTTGCTTTCAGAAGCACGTTTTAGGACATCGTTTCCTTCGGCAGCGTTCAAAAATTCGCCTTTGTTGTTAAGCAATTTAAGAGCATTCCATTGTTTTGGATTGTGGCTCGCTGTGATGATAATTCCGCCATCGGCTTGTTCTCCGGTAACTGCAATTTCTGTAGTTGGAGTAGTTGCAAGACCAATATTAACTACGTGAAATCCCATAGCGACAAGGGTTTGCATGACTAAATTACTTACCATGTCGCCAGAAAGTCGTGCATCGCGACCAACCACAATTTTGTTTGAACCATTTTGTGTGTTATCTCTTACCCAAGAACCATAGGCGGAAGTAAAAGCAATTATGTCAACTGGAGTAAGATTATTTCCTGTTTCGCCACCAATTGTTCCGCGAATACCAGAGATTGATTTTATAAGACTCATATATAATTTAATTTTTCGGACAAAAATCTTAAATATTTTGATACAGCAATAGAAAAGCGAGAAAAAAAACTAAATCTCATCTAATTTGTTCCACCAAGTATGTTTTAGGGTTATAACGCCAATTATAATAATTGCAATAGAAACAGCGAAATACAACCAATTTCGTGTAATGAGACAAATAGGCATAGCAACCAAAGCTGTTTGGGTAAATATACCCAAAACAACATTAGTCATATCTTTCCAAAATCTTTTATTTGGTTGAAAGTCAGGTTGTTCTTTTTGAACTAATTGCAAAACTGGTTTCCAAAATCCCCACGGATGTATTGAGGAGTAGAAAGAAGTAAGTGTTTTTTCGTCTGTTGGTTGGGTCAATAATGTACCCAACAAGCAACCGATTATTGAAATAATAAGAGTGATAGGGAATGTGTATAAAGCAATTAAACTTGTTGGAATGAATGCAAAATTGCTTGTGATTAGTTCTGGGTTAACCAATTGAATGACGCCTATGACAATACCAGAAAGAATTCCAGTGAGCATTCCCCAAAAATATCCTTCACCGTTGAATCGCCACCAATACCATTTCAGGACATTGGAAGCAATGTAACTTGCGTAGAAAGCGCCAGTAATAATTTGGAGCATTTCGTTGATGTTTTTGAGTGTTAGTCCCAAAATAGTGCTGAAAATAACCGCGCCAAAACCGACAAGGTAATTGAGTTTATTTTGTTGTTTTTGCGATGCGTCAGGTTTTATGTATTTAAGGTAGATGTCGTTTGTTATGTAGGCTTGTGTAGCATTGAGAGTGCCAGCAAAAGTTGACATAAATGCAGCCAGCAAACCAACTAACAATAAGCCTAAAAGTCCAGCAGGTAAAAATTTTACCATTGCAGCAGGCAAAATTTGTTCAAAATCAATGACGCCATTGATAGATAAATTTAAGTCATCGTAGAAAGCGATAGCGAGAATAGCGAAACCACTTACCATAAAGTAGCGAATTGGGTTTAATATAACAGAAACAGAACCACTCATTTTTAGTGCGTCTTGAGGTGTCTTGTTTGCAAGAATTTTTTGCATATCGTATGTCGGAGCTGGACCAGCAAGACTCACTAAAATACCTTTCATAAACATAAAGCCAAAAAATAGACTAAATAGCGAATAGCCGTCTTCTGCGATTTTTGAATTCACTTCGTGAAGTTTTCCTGTCCAATCAATATCAAGGTTTAGTCCGAAAAATGGAGAATTCCAACCTTCAGGTGTAAGAGCAGCAAGAGTTTCTGGACTTACGTATAACATAGCAATGATTCCAATAGCAAGAGAGGCAATGGTCATAATTGAGTATTGAACAACGTCAGCCCATACAATACTAATCATACCACCTAAAATGGTGTAAATTGTCGCGAATAAGGTAAAGAAAATGCCATATACGTGAGGAATATATGTAGCAGGAATACAATCTGGAGAAATCTGTAAGAATGAGCATACACTTTCCCAAGGAATGAATAAGGTTAGGAATTTTCCTAATCCTACAAAACCATACGAAAGCATTGAAAGTCCTATCAATAACGCAAAGCATACAACAATAGCATGAGACATTTGGCTGCCTTTGCATTCTCCAAAACGAGTACGAATCCATTCTGCACCAGTGGTTACGTTAGACCGACGTAGCCACGCGGAAAGGAACATCATAAGAAAAATTTGGTTGAATGTTGGCCACAACCAAGGAATCCAAATACTTTTTAATCCGTACACAAAGAGAAGGGTAACCAACCACATGGTCCCAGAAATATCAAACATGCCAGACGCATCGGATAATCCAAGCATATACCAAGGCATTTTTCGCCCTCCAAGAAGGTATGATGATTTGTCTTTTTGAGCTTGTTTTTTACACACAAAACCAATAGTAAGTATTGTAACTATGTACAATATTATAACCGCGATGTCTAAACCTTGTAATACCATAAATGAGTTAAGAGTTAAGAATTAAGAGTTAAGAATTAAGAGTTAAGAATTAAGAGTTAAAATTATATTGTTATGCTAATCACTATTCACTAATCGTTAATCACTATTCTCTAATCACTAATCGCTATTTTACAGGAAATAGGATAGTGATCTGAGTTTTCTATTTTTGTTCGTTTAAATTCTTTGGAAGATAGAGATGGTGAATACAAAATATAGTCTAATCGAAATTTAGACCACCATTTTTTGTTAAATGTGTCGCCTACGCCAGAACCAGATTCTAAAAATGCATCTTGTAAATTTTTTGACGCACAAATAGATTGGTATGTATAAGAGCAAGGAAGACTATTGAAGTCGCCACAACAAATAATTTGGTATGGACAATTGGCAATGGCAATAGTCAGTTCATCGGTTTGTACACCACGTCGCGACATTGCTTTTGTCAACTTTTGGTAAATCGATTCAGCATTGTTCATATCAATGGTTTGAGTTTTTTCTATTTCATCAACAATTTGTAGGTTAGAATCTGTTAAACGATAAGATTCCAAATGATTGTTGAATACGCGAATCGTGTCTTTCCCTTTTACAATATCGGCCCAAGTCGTAGTATTTCCGCTTTTTTGGTAACGCATAATACCTCCTTTGATGATTGGAAATCGACTACAGATACAATTGCCTTGAAAGTGATGCTTCCCAACGCTATATATCGTGTCTGTGTGTATGTAGTTAAGGCCTAAATTTTTAATCTTACTCAAAAATTGGTATTGTTCGTTAGCATCGTGATGAAATTCTTGAAAACAAATAATATCTGGGTTTTCGTTTAATATGAAGTTATATATTTTTGTTTGTGTTTCGGTTCTATTTTTCCATCCTGCAATATTAAACGCCTCAACATTGTATGAGAGAATTTTTAAATAGTTTCCATTGGTCGATTCTTCATTTTTGTTGAACGAATAGTAACTCTTTGCAATTGGAAGAGATAACAAAATGGATACAATTGATGCTAAACAATAATGCTTGTGGTCTTTTGCAAGCAACCAAAATATTGCGGCTATGCAATTCGCAATGAAAATAAATGGGAAAAGTATGCCTAATATTTCAAAATATTGAAATGTGTTCGGATTTACGTATTTCGTTGCAATACAACATAGTAGTAGTGCGACGAGAATAATGTTGATAAAAAAATATGTTATTCGTACTAAAGTTCTCATGAGAAGTTTGACCCGTGTTTTTGCCAATATTTAATGAGAATAAAACCGAAGATCATTCCTCCAAGATGAGCAAAATGAGCGGTATTATCACCAGCAGAATTGCGCAATCCGCTGAATAATTCAATTAATCCATAAAGTAAAACAAACCATTTCGCCTTCATAGGTAATGCGAAAAAGATGTAGATTTGAGCATCAGGGAAAAGCATTCCAAATGCCATCAATAATCCAAAAATTGCACCAGAAGCACCGACGGTTGCTCCATTTACAATCACATTAACAGCTCCAAGTGTGTCATCTATCCAATTTCGACCAGAACTGAGTAAATCGTTTCCTTGTGTGATAACTAAATCCCACATTTCATCGGTGATAGTAAAGGTTTGTAAATGTATGTATGCAACGATAATCTGAACTATTCCAGCTCCAATACCAGTAGCAAAATAGTAAACAAGGAATTTTTTGCTTCCCCAAAATTGTTCCAACGTATGTCCAAACATCCACAAGGCGAACATATTGAAAAAAATATGCTCAAAATTTGCATGCATAAACATATATGTGATGAATTGAATTGGACGAAAATTTGGCGATTTTACATAGTGAAGTCCGAACATATTTGATATGTTAAAACCACTATATTCGCAAAAACAACTAATTAAAAAACAGACAACATTTACTATGAGTAAATTTTTTACTACAGGTGTTAAAAACGAAAATCCCGATGGTCTGAAGTAGTTCATATTAGTTGAATTTTTTTAGTAAGTCGTTCATAGAAAGAATTATTGTTACAATTTGACCTTCAGGTGTAATTGTAAATGATTTATTACTAAGTAATTGCGTTGTGAATTGTTTTGCTTCGAAATCCGACATTTCTGGGTTTCGGTATAGAGCGGCCGATTTTGCCATAGTGCGAGCAATTGCTTCTTTGTTTTTTTCTTGTTTATTTTCTGTTTCGTAGTCAGCTATGAAATTTAAAATAATTTCTTGTGTATCGGAAGCATTGATGTCGCCTGGAACACCATTGATAACGATAGAGGCTTTACCAAATAGTTCAATATCAAATCCCATAGCTTGTAATTGTGGAAGTATTGCTTGAACTCGTTCTATTTCATCGGTAGATAATTCTATGCGAATGGGCAATAATGTTTTTTGTGTTGGTATATTCGCGTTTGATAAATTGTTGAAGAAATTATCGTATAGTAATCTGTAATGTGCTCTTTTAATGTCAATTATGTAAAAATTGTCGTTAGCAAAAGTAATAAGATATTTCTTTTGGAATTGCTTACAAAATTGAATGTCTATTTTCGTTTCTTTTTCTTCATCTTTTGCAAAATCAATAACCAAAGGTTTGACTGTATTTGAATGTTTTTCTTCGTATTCTTCAAACAATTTTTCCCAATTCCTCATGTTTGTTTGAGTAGAAGGTTGAGAGTAGGAATTATCTTGCTTGAAAGGGTTATAATTTGGATTATAACGTATAGTTGGCGGTGTAATAGGTTTGTTTTTGTCTTTCTCTGTAAACAAATCGGTGTAATCGGTTGGATCACTAAAATCCAATGATGGTGTTATGTTGTTTTTCCCAATTGCGAACTTTATAGTGGCTTCCAATAATTGACAAATATTGTATTCGTCCGAAAATTTTATTTCGGTTTTTGTCGGGTGGATATTTACGTCAATTTCAGCAGGATCGATTTCAAGAAAGATAAAAAAAGGAGGAAATTGTTTGGGCTGAATTAGATTCCCATAGGCTCGTAAAACAGCGTTTTGAAACGATTTCTGTCTAAAAAAACGATTGTTTACAAAAAAGTATTGGTTAGCACTTGTTTTTTTTGCGATTTCTGGGACGCTAATAAATCCGTATATTTTTACGATGTTTGATTCGTCTTCAATGCTAATGAGTCCATTAGACATTTGTTTTCCAAACACATTTGTAATTCTTTGTTTTAAGTTCCCAGCGGGATATTTGGCGAATAATTCACCATCTTTCATAATTGTGAATGTGATAGATGGATTTGCCAGAGCAATTTGGTATATTTCCGCCAAAATATAATTGAATTCTGTTTGGTTTGCTTTTAAAAATTTTCGTCGTGCTGGTGTGTTAAAAAATAAATTTTTTACAGTGAATGTTGTCCCAACTGGACAAACTTCAGGCTCTTGACTTTCGACTTTAGAGCCACTAATACAAATTTTTGTTCCAATTTCGTTTTGTGCTTGGCGAGTTTTTAGTTCTGTTTGTGAAACAGCAGCAATAGATGCTAAAGCTTCGCCACGAAAACCCATAGAACGAATTTTGAAAATATCTGATGCATCTGATATTTTTGATGTTGCGTGGCGTTCAAAAGCCATTCGAGCATCTGTTTCTGACATACCACAACCATTATCACTAATTTGAATAGTTGTTCTGCCCGCATCAACAATTGCAATGGTTATTTGTGTTGCGTGAGCATCAATAGCATTTTCTACCAACTCTTTAACTACGGAAGCTGGTCGTTGTACCACTTCGCCTGCCGCTATTTGATTGGCAACGGAATCGGGTAGAAGATGTATAATGTCAGACATAATGATTCGTTTTGAGCAAAAGTAAATTTTTTGAAACTAATTTACAACTGATGTCGAAATACCGAAGGCTAAATTTATATCATTATTGAGTATATTTTAGTTTAAGAATTCTTGGTATTTGCTAATATTTGTTGATTTTTCTATTTTCTCTGGGCATTTTTTGTAAATAATTTCAAAACTCATTGGTGGAATTTCAACAAAAAGTTGCGTGTTCCTAATGTAGTATTTACATTGCATAAATGATTGTAATTCAGTGTAATCTACAAATTTGTCTAAGTTAATAGTTATTGTTTTGCATTCCTTTGTTTTGTTGAAATAAACGATTGCAAATTCATCAAAATAATTTCTTTGATATACAAGAACTTGTTTCTCAACGATTAAGAAATTAAAATCTCCGTAAATCATTGGTAATGATGTTGTTCTGAATTGACCAAGTTTTTGCGTAAGAGCCAAATTTTCTAATTCAAATTCATTTAAACCATTGAAATACATTGGACGACGGTTATCTGGGTCGCCACCGCCAGGCATACCAATTTCATCTCCATAATAAATGACTGGTATTCCTGGTATTGTTGCATTGAAAGCCAATAGCATTGATAGTTTTTTGTATCCAATAGAATTTTTTACTGTAATATGTCGATTCCAACCTTCGTATTCTGCGTTTTGGTTAGTCCATAAATCTTCTCCAGCGTACGAAATAAAGCGAGGCAAGTCGTGGTTTCCCGAAATATTGCCCATTAAATGGTGGCTACCGAAAAATTCCATTTCTTGACGAAGGCAAATAGAAAGTTTTTCAAAATGGACGTCTTCGTACAAAAATGCTGAACGAGTTTCGTAGTATAAGTTGAATGAAAATTGTGAGTCGTGAACACCTGAATTTACATAACTTTGAAGCATTTCGCGCCCACCAAAAGTTTCTCCTATTTGGAAAAGACGTTTTTGTTTCGGAATGATAACTTTTTCTTTTAGTTTTCTTGTCAATTTTCTCCAAAATTCAGTTTGGATATGTTTACACGCATCATGGCGAAAACCATCTAAATCGTATTTTTCTATCCATTCCACAGCGATGTCCGTCATTTTGTCAATGACAGCGGGTTTGCTAAAATCAAGTGTTGGTAAAAAATCCTCAAACCAAGTTGTAAATCTTTGGTCTTCCCACCGTCCAATATTTTTTGATCCATCAGGTAAATAGAGCGGAGTACACCAATTGGGATGCTCAATAATGATAGGATTTTCTTTATATACGTGATTTGCTACGTAATCCAAAATTATGTTAATTCCGTGAGAATGAGCAACATTTACTAATGAGTGTAAATCGTCTTCGTTGCCAAAATGTTCATCAATTTTTGTTGATTCTAAAGGCCAATAACCATGGTAACCAGCCGATTTTCTACCATTTTTTTCAACTGGAGTATTGGGGTTTTTTACAACAGGAGAAATCCATATTGTATTGATTCCCAATTTGTTAAAATAACCATCTTTTATTTTGTCTTGAATGCCTTTTAAATCGCCACCATAAAAATTCAATTTTGGGTGAACTTGTTCAAGAGTAAGAGGGGTATTATATTTAGAATTGCTATTGTTGAAACGGTCAATCAATGCAAAATAGATAACTTGCGACTCCTTGTCATCTCTATTGATTACAGATGAATTTTGGACAATTTTACCATATTCCAATGGTATTAAAATGTCATTTGAGGCAGCTTCGGAATTATAACCAAATACACGAATATAGCTTCGTTGCATTTTTTTTGCACTCTCTGGAATTGTAATAACAATGCTGTTTTGTTGTCTAAATGTTTGGTTTGACTCAAGAACCTGATTTTGCCATAAAGCCAAAAAACCTGTAATTGAATTGCTGGCGGAAAGAACAATGTTGTTGTCGAGACTTTGTTTGGTTGTTAATTTTAATTCATTTCCATTTTCGTTGGGAAAAGGAACTCGCAAGAGAGAATTGTAACCACCATACCCGTTTTCAAGCACTTCGTTGTTGAGAGGATCTTTAATCCAATTGCCATCAACAATTAGTTGATATGAATAATTACCAGGTTCAATTTCTAATGTAAATTGCCAACAATTATCAACGAATGAAAAGTCGTAACCTTTGGGATTCCAACTATTAAAATCTCCTGCTATTTGTACAGAATGAACGTAATTTTGGGGGTAAAAACGTACAATATGTTTTATTTTTTTTGACTTAATCAGCACGATAGATTCCTTCGTTCCATCGGTATATGTAATGTCTAAATTTGATATAGGCAAAACAGCATCGTGGTCAGCTAAAACTAATTTCAAGCGTTCTTCTTCACTATTTCTCCATACTTCTATTCCTTTCGGTCCTGATATTGATGCAATTTTATTGCAGTCAATAATGTAGTCTTGTAAGTAAACGTCCGTAATTGTGGGTGTTAGTCTAATTTCTGATGCTATGTTGCAAATATTATTCATTGTTGTTTGTTTCGTTGATAGTTATTTCGTTGTCTTTTACGTCGAGTTGTAAGCATTTACCTACGGTAGGATGTGCTAATATATACTCTGACAAAGGATCTTCGAGATATTTTTGTACAGCACGTTTGAGTGGTCTTGCTCCATTTTTTTGATCATACCCTTTGTCAACAATAAAATCTTTTAACTCAGGTGTAAGTTTTAGTGTAATTTCAAGATTGTCAGTACGTTTGTACAAATCTCGTAGTTCAATATCAATAATTTTGTGAATATCTTCTTTTGTTAGAGTGTTGAACTGAATTACATCATCAATACGGTTGAGAAATTCAGGAGAAAATGTTTTCTTTAATTCCTTGTCTGTTATTGATTTGGCATAGTCTGCCATCTGTTCTTCTTTCGTTTTGGCGCTAAAACCGACATTGTTACCAAATTGCGTGAGCGAGCGACTACCGACGTTAGAAGTCATTATGATAATGGTATTTTTGAAATTTACTTTTTTCCCATTGCTATCTGTTAAATGACCTTCGTCAAGTACTTGAAGTAGAATGTTAAACACATCAGGGTGAGCTTTTTCAATTTCGTCTAACAGAACGACAGAGTATGGTTTTCTTCGTACTTTTTCGGTTAGTTGTCCGCCTTCTTCAAAACCAACATATCCTGGAGGTGCTCCAACGAGACGAGAAACAGCAAATTTTTCCATATATTCGCTCATATCAATGCGAATGAGGGCGTCTTTGCTGTCGAATAAATATTCCGCAAGAACTTTTGCAAGTTCTGTCTTTCCAACACCAGTAGGACCTAAAAATACGAAAGTACCGATAGGTTTGTTTGGATCTTTCAAGCCTGCGCGGTTTCGTTGGATTGCTTTCACAACTTGTCGAATAGCTTCATCTTGACCGATAACAGAATCTTTCAAATCGCTATACATTTGAAGTAGTTTTGAGCCTTCTTCTTGAGCTATACGTTTAACAGGAACTCCTGTCATCATCGCAACGACTTCGGCAACCATATCTTCTGTTACGGTGATACGATTTTCTTCAAGCATTTTTTGCCATTCTTTTTGAGCCAAATTGATTTCTCGTACTAACTGACGTTTTCTGTCTCGTAGTTGTGTCGCAATTTCAAATTCTTGACGTTTAACGACGTTGTCAAGTTCTTTTTTTATGTTTTCAAGTTCTTTTTCCTTGTCAACAATATCTTGCGGTGTAGCAACATTTTGAATGTGGATGCGAGAACCTGCTTCGTCCATTGCATCTATGGCTTTGTCTGGTAAACTTCTGTCGGAAATATATCGTTCAGTGAGTCTAACACACGCTTTTATCGCGCTATCGGTATAGGTTACGTTATGAAAATCTTCGTAATGTACTTTTATTTTGTTGAGCATTTCAATTGTTTCAATTTCATTTGGTTGCTCAACCAATACTTTTTGAAAACGACGTTCTAAAGCACCATCTTTTTCAATGTTTTTTCTGTATTCGTCAATTGTTGTGGCACCAATACATTGTATGTCGCCACGAGCAAGTGCTGGTTTTAGGATATTTGCTGCATCAAGAGAACCAGATCCATTTCCTGCACCGACAATAGTGTGGATTTCGTCAATGAATAAAATGACAGATTTATCTTGGGAAAGTTCGTTTATCAAGTTTTTGATGCGTTCTTCAAATTGACCGCGAAATTTTGTGCCAGCAACCATAGAAGCCATATCAATACTCACAATTCTTTTGTTGAAAAGAGTATGAGAAACTTCGTGCTTAAAGATTTTTATAGCTAAACCCTCTACAATTGCAGATTTTCCAACGCCAGGTTCTCCAATTAAAATCGGATTATTTTTTTTTCTGCGACTTAAAATTTGTGCAATTCGTTCTATTTCAGTCTCTCGACCGACAACAATATCTAATTTTCCTTCTTGAGCCATTCTAGTCAAATCTTTGCCATATTTGTCTAAAGTTGACATATTTTGCACTTTTTGTTGTCTGTCTGGATGTTGTGGATAACGAGGCTTTTGTATATTTTCTTCATTTTGAGAAGAAAATGTTGTTGTGTTGCTATTCTCAATGTGAGAATCTTGTGTTTTATTTTGTTGTGAATTGTATTTTTTTAGGATGTGTCGTTTTACTAAATCGTATGTTATTTCTTGATTTTGCAAATACTTTGCACAAATGGAGATGGTAGAACGTAAAACGGCTAATAGAAGGTGTTCAGAGTCAACTTTACTTACGCCAAGATTGATGGCTTCAAAACTTGCAATGTTGAGCATATTTTGAGCTTCTCCCATGATTGGAATGCTACCAACTTCGTCTATGTTTAATGGTTCTGGAGTACGAAGTTCTTTTTCTATTGCACTTTTTATGTCTGCAATATTGCACGAAAGTTCAGTGAGGATGTCAGTTGCAAGACATTGATTCTCACGGAATAAGCCCAAGCAAAAATGGTCTATGGAAATGAATTTATTTCCCAACCGAATGGCTTCTTCTCGGCTATTAGTAATTATTTGTTTTAATTTTTCGGAATAATCCATTTGAAAATTTTTTTTATGTACGAAAAGAGTTAAGAATTAAGAGTTAAGAATTAAGAATTAAGAGTTTTCAATTAAAACTAAATCTACAAATCACTAATCACTAATCACAACTCCTTCTTTTCGTTAATTTGTGTGTAAATGTATCAAAAATCAATGAATTTGCGAGAGGAGTATTTTGCGAAATGATATTATTGTATAGTTATCAATGGGTTACATATTATAATATTTATTAACAAAAAAATGTTGATAAAAATCGGTTGTAATAGTCCCGAAAATTGGCAAAAAATTGAGTTCTTTGCTACAAATGATGAGTAGGCGAAAATGCCTTTCTTAAAATATATAAAATGTCAGAAGAAGTAGAAAAAACAAGTGGCGAAAAGATTATTCAATTCGACATTGAAAAAGAAATGAAGTCTGCGTACATTGATTATTCAATGTCCGTTATTGTTTCCAGAGCATTGCCAGACGCTCGTGATGGTATGAAACCAGTACATAGAAGAGTGTTGTTTGGTATGAATCAAATGGGAAATACACATAGTCAACCATATAGAAAATCAGCGAAGACGGTCGGTGAGGTTATGGGTAAATATCACCCACATGGAGATTCTTCAATTTATGGGACATTGGTGCATTTGGCTCAACCTTGGAATATGCGTTATCCAATGATAGATGGTCAAGGGAACTTTGGTTCTATTGATGGTGATTCGCCAGCAGCAATGCGTTATACTGAGGCACGATTGACTAAGATTGCAGAAGAAACACTTGCCGATTTGAATAAAGACACTGTAGATATGCAGTGGAACTATTCAGAGGATGAGAAAGAACCAACAGTATTACCAACAAAAATTCCAATGTTGTTGGTAAATGGTTGTTCTGGTATTGCTGTTGGTATGGCTACTAATATGGCCCCACACAATCTTTCTGACACAGTTGATGCAATTGTTGCATATATTGATAATAATGAAATTACGATACCTGAACTTGCCACTATAATTCAAGCTCCAGATTTTCCAACGGGAGGAACTATTTATGGATATCAGGGCGTACTTGATGCATACGAGACAGGTCAGGGTAGAATCGTAATTCGTGCAAAAGCTCATTTCGAAAACGAAAATGGTCGTGATTTAATTGTTGTAAGCGAAATACCATATATGGTTAATAAAGCAGAATTGATTAAACGTACTGCTGATTTAATCAACGACAAGAAAATTGAAGGTATTAGTGAAGTTAACGATGAATCCGATAAGGAAGGTATGCGTATTGTTTATACGTTGAAGAAAGATGCTGTTCCAAATATTGTGTTGAATAAGTTATTCAAATACACATATTTGCAGTCTTCATTTAGCGTAAATAATGTTGCCTTGGTTGATGGTCGTCCAAAGACAATCAACTTAAAAGAAATGATTGCAGTATTCACGAAACATCGACACGATGTGGTTGTTCGTCGTACGCAGTTCGAATTGAAGGAGGCGGAAAAACGAGCTCATATACTTGAGGGTCTTATTATTGCTTGCGACAATATTGATGAAGTCGTTCAAATTATTAAGAAGTCGAAAACAGTTGGCGAAGCTTCTCAAAATTTGATGGCTCGTTTCAATTTGGATGAAGAACAAGCTGCCGCTATCGTTGCAATGCGTTTATCACAACTTGTAGGCTTGAATTTGGAAAAACTTCATGCAGAATATGAAGAGTTGGAAAAAATGATAGCGTACTACAAGCAAGTGTTGGCAAGTTACGAAATGCAAATGCAAATTGTGAAAGATGAAATGTTGGAAATCAAAGCTAAATATGGCGATGAAAGAAAAACAGACATTGTGCGTACAGCAGAAGAGTTCAATCCAGAAGATTTCTATGCAGACGAAGATGTAGTAATTGCAATCTCTCATCTTGGATACATAAAGAGAACTCCATTAACAGAATATAAACTTCAAAATCGCGGTGGTGTTGGTTCTCGTGGTGGCGATACTCGAGATTCTGATTACATTGAACATTTGTATATTTCAAATATGCACGCCACATTGTTAATCTTTACAGAACAAGGTAAGTGTTTCTGGTTGAAGGTTTACGAAGTCCCTGAAGGAACAAAGGTTTCAAAAGGTCGTGCTATTCAAAATATCTTAAATATCACAACAGAAGATAAAGTTAAAGCATACGTTACCGTTAATAATTTGAATGATGAAGAATATTTGAAAAATCATTTCGTTGTTCTTTGTACGGAAAATGGTATTATTAAGAAAACAACGCTTGAAGCTTATTCTCGTCCACGTCAGAATGGTATCATTGCTCTTTCTATTCGCGAAGGCGATAGCTTGTTGCAAGCTTGTTTGACAGATGGAAATTGTGAGATAATGATGGCTATTCAATCTGGTAAGGCAATTCGTTTCCCAGAAAGTAAATTCCGTGCAATGGGACGTACTGCTTCTGGTGTGAAAGGTATGACTGTTCCAGATGGAGAAAAAGTTGTTGGGTTGATTTGCGCTCCTGCTGATACGAATAAAGAAATATTGGTTGTGTCGGAAAAAGGTTTCGGAAAACGTTCTTCTATAGACGATTATCGCGTAATAAATCGTGGTGGTAAAGGTGTTAAGACAATTAATGTAACCGAAAAAACTGGTATGTTACTTGCATTTGAAGCTGTTGACGATGATGACGATTTGATGATTATGAACAAGTCTGGAATTACCATTCGAATGGAGGTTGCTCCATTGAGAGTAATGGGACGTGTTGCACAAGGTGTAAAATTGATTAACTTGCGTCCGAAAGATTCTATTGCAGCAATTTCCACTGTTCACGTTGATCCAGAAGAACGGGAAGCTATGAAAGCTGCGGCAGAAGCAGAACAAGCAGAAGGAACAGAGGGTGAAGTAGGAGAGTCAACAGAAAATCAAGAAAATACAAATACAGAAAATAACGAATAATTAATAATGAAGAATATGAAAAAATCGGTTATTCTTGTGTTAGGAGCAATGTTTTTAGGAAATATTGCTTTTAGTCAGTCTGATGAATTCCAATTAACTTGGGGTTATGTTGAGGCAGATGCAAAAAAATCAGATACGGAAATCACGAACCCTAAAAAGGCTATGAATGTGAAGACGTGGATGGAACGAGGTCGTAGATATCTACAAGTTTATACATTTGATAATGTTGAAAACGTGTATTATGGAACGACAAAAGATCAAATTCCATTGATTATGAAAACGGGAGCAAAGTCTGAAACGACCTCGGGCGATACAACGATAATGTCTTTCGATCGTATGGAATTCTATTTGGTTGGTGGTAAAGTTGTGCGTTATGCTCGTTCTGGTCGTGCAAAGGAATTTTTCTTCCCAACACATACCGCAGCTCTTGATGTCGCTACCGATGCATATATGAAAGCAAAAGAAATGGATAAAGATGGTAAGAATGCAAAGAAAATTTCAGACCAATTGAAGGCTATTTCAAATAATTATCAAAAAGAAGCTCTATTTTTCTATTATTCAAAAGATTATGTTAATTCAGCAGTGTATTATACAAAAGCAGGTAATATTGCGAATAGTGGTTATACGGATGATGTGGATAGTGTTCGTATGTCGTTATTGAATAATTGTGGTATCATAAATAGAAGTGCAAAGAACTATACGCAAGCATTATCATTCTTCCAAGACATTGTTGCTATTGCAGGAGAAAAACAAACAATTGATATGTACGAAGGTATTTATGGTTGTCAAATGGATGCTAAGGATACTTCTGCTGCAATAAAAACATGTTTGACTGTTATTGAAAAATTCCCTAATGATGTAAATACCGTTGTCTATTTGAATACATTGATTGATTTGTATCAAAAAACGGGTCAATCTCAGTTGGCTATGGAATATTTACAAAAAGCAATAGACAAAGATCCAAATAATACATTGTACCTTGTTACAATGGCAAATATGTATGAAACACAAAATAATCTTGATCAAGCTATTGCAACGTACGAAAAAGCTTTGGCTGTAAATCCAAAAGACGAAAATGCAAACTTGAATCTTGGTGTTTTGTACGAAAATAAAGGTAATGATTTGCTTCGAGCTGCAGATGCTTTGTGGGGAAAGAAAGGGTATCAAGCAAAAGTTGATGAAGGTAAATCATTTATGAAAAAAGCATATCCGTATATTGAAACGTATGCTGAAGTAACAACGGATAATTATCGTAAGAAAAATGCATACAAAGATTTGCAGTCAATTTATATGAAACTTAATATGACTGATAAATATAAAGAAGCAAAATCAAAATATGATGCTTTATAGTATTATCTTTTTGACTAAAAAAGGGAGTAAGTTTATTCTTGCTCCCTTTTTTTTGTACCTGTTCATTTCAAATACACCACAATCACAATTTAAATAGTATAATAATTTATAACTCAATGTAATTTTTCATATATTTGAGTTATAAACTTTTGTAATGAAACTTTTCCGTTCCATAGCGTTTGTTTTGTTTATGATATTGTCGTTTGCTGCGGTGGCGCAAGATGATACATGTGAATGCTTTTGGTTGGTTCTTGACGATGATGTGAAAGATATTACTTTTATGGATGAAGCTATCCCCATTGTTCATCGCTATTATTCCAATAATAAATTATTTCTACAAGTAATACCACAGAAATGGTGTTGTTGGATAGGACCTCATCATGCGATGATCATCTTCGTAAATGATTATGGGCTACATATTGATTGGAAAAATTGGGCTGTTGATAAACCAAGTATGTATATAAATTTGCCTTCCGATGCTATACTATATATACCCGAACGAGAGCTTCCAAACTATAGAGAGTATCTTATAAATGTTGAGTTGCAACCTTGTGAATCGTTTGATTCATTTATTGCTAAATTTAAGAGTGGAAAATATAAATCATACGAACAACCTTCGTATATGGAAAATAAAAACCACTACGAAGCCGATGGCTTTCAGTCGTTAAAAGATTGGTGATAAATGAATATTAAACTTGCATTTGCGAAATGCAAAATAGGCAAAGTGGCTCATATTTTTGTGATTTGTATATATTTGTATTCCGAAATAGTTTGATACCTATGTATTTACGAAGAAAAATAGACCAATATCTTGTTGAATGGAAACATTCTGCGGAACACAAGCCGCTTATTGTTAAAGGGTCTCGTCAAATTGGGAAAAGTGCGTCTATAGCTCACTTTGCCGAGAACAACTATGCAAGTTTCATAAATATAAATTTTGCAGTAGAAAAGAAATACCGTTCCATTGTTGCCGATGGATTTGATGTGGACACGATAACGGCAAATATTTCCAGAATAGATACCACAAAACAATTTATTCCAGGAAATACATTGATATTGTTTGATGAATTGCAAGATTTCCCTGAAATAGCAACAGCATAGAAGTTCTTTTGTATTGACGGACGATACGATGTAATTTGTAGTGGTTCGTTGCTTGGTATAAACTATCAACGTATAGAAAGTAACAGTGTTGGTTATTCGTTGGTTTTCAAAGTTATATCGGAATTGGAATCATCAGTTGTGACTGTCATCTCCAGAAGGAGATGATTCCAAATCATCTCCTTTGTTGTTATCACCACAGTTTACAAGTGTGAAACTTGTTGCCAAAGCAAACAAATAGATCTAAAAATTATCTATTTGTTTTAAGGTTATTTAATCCATGTTACATCAAGAGTTTTTGTGAAAGCGTTAGCAGGAACATTGGTTGTTAAAGCAACTGCCTTTAGTTGATCTTCCATTTTACCTTCCCAATTTTCTTCAGCCAAACGGAATGTGAAACCACTTCCGACAACGATTTCTTTTTTCGCACCTGACATCATAAATTCGCTGTAAAGGCCAATGTTTTGGTCATCGCTCTCAACACCAACATATTTTGTACAAGTTACGCCACAAATAGTTTCTGTTCCAGCTTCGGTGAAATTGCTGTATTGAACGTAGTATTTGCTTAAATCTTTGTGTTCAGCGTAGTAATTGTTGCATGATTGTGCAGCTTGGAATGATTCTTCCCATTCTCCGTCGTAATACTTAAAATAACCTTCGTCTGTGTTCAAATAAACCCAATGGTCTATAACAGATCTTGGTTCGTCCAATTCTGCTCCAGTTTCGTCAAACCAAGTTTCATCTTCGTAAAAAAAGTCCAAACGAAGTTGGTTCCTGTCGGCAGAAATTGTGAAAATTTCGTACGAATCGTCGCCAGTTTCGTATTTGATTGAGAATGCAGAATTTTCGATGTCGCCACCACCTTTTGGTTTAGGATCATCATCTTTGTCATCGTCACCACAGCTTACAAGAGAGAAGCTTGTTGCCAATGCCATAAAGGCTAATAAAATTTTTCTTTTCATTTTTTTGTTTTTTTAGTTAGATGTGACAAAAATAGAAAAAAAAATTTTCGGAATTCTGCGAAAAGTTAAAATGTTTTAACTAAAAACTAACATTCTCTGCATCATATATACATTTGTTGAAACTGCGAGTTGCTCAAATAACAAAAGTTTTTCATATTTTTGATTTCTGTTTATAGACTATGAAACACCTTTTCTCCATAGCAATCTTTTTCATTCTTGGCTTTGCAGGTTTTTGCCAAGAAGCAGTGGATTTAGGTCTATCTGTGAAATGGGCAACGTGCAATGTAGGTGCAAGCAAGGCCGAAGAATATGGGAAATACTATACATTTAAGAAAGCAAAAAAATTATCAAGTTCTAATTGGAGAGTGCCAACCATAGAAGAATTTGAAGAATTGTGGAAATATTGTAACTATAAGTGGACAACGAGGAATGGAGTTGAAGGAAGTTTGTTTACAAGTATAATAAATGGCTATTCTATTTTTCTTCCAGCTGGTGGTCTCCGCTACGATTCGGATATGTACAGCGTGGGGTGTAGCGGGAACTATTGGTCTTCGTCTACCTACCTCCGTTACTACGCCTACTACATGAAATTCTACGGCGACCATGCCCAAAAGGGCAACATTAATCTCTACTACGGGTTTTCTGTTCGTCTTGTTCAAGATGTGAAATAAAAAACGATGAAAATAATTTTTGAATTAAACCTTTTATAGTTATTTTGAAGTCCCCAAGGCACATATTGACAATTTTCTTCATATTCCTTTCTATAATAGGAATGGGGCAACGTTTGGTTGTGGAAGGACACAAAGTTTACAAACGACCATATTTTCGAATACTTACTAAAATGCCCAATAATGTTGATTATATCCATAGGGTAAGGGATAGTGTTGGACTTCTTGAAGCAGACTCTCAAAAATTTTATACAAGAAAAATCGGCTATAGTTCCGATTCGCAAAAAATCAAAATATACGAGAAAGTAGTTTCAAAGAATAAGCGTAGTGTGGAGACTACATTGTCGTCGCGATGTTACGATAGTGTAGGACGAGAGTGTTCGTATATAGAATATCTAAAAAAACGACTTCGTTTCCCGTATGTTCTAAGTCCGTCGGCAATATTTGTTCCTAAAGGACGATTTTTGAATATAGCGCAAATTACTCGCTATCATGCATCAAATGGAGAAAAAAACTACGAAATATGTATCAAGGAAAATTCTCTTAGACCAAAATATAATCAAAAGGTCGTTTGTCGCAAGTATCATCGTCGGTTGGTTATTTATGACATAAATGGCGCAGTTGCAGATGCGAAATATTGGCATGGAACAAAGACAACGTTTTCTTCTCCTACGTTAAAGCAAATTATGAGCGGTGGCGAATTGCATTCGAAGACTATAACTACCACACATAGAAAAAAAGGATATTTCTCAACGTATGTTTTAGAAGATGGAAAGTTGCAATTAGGGAAAGAAAAAAAATATGCAACGGCAATTGATACAACAATAGAAATTTTAGGAAAAAATTTTTCGTTGGATTCAAGAGAGTCAATAAATACACGTGTGTTGACATATAAAGATGGTTCTCAAGTGTTATTATATCGAAACTATTCCCCAGGTCGTGAAATAATTAGAGATACGATGGTTTTTGCCAACGGCGATAAATATCCTATACGCACACAATTGTATAATGAAAAAGGTAAATTGTTGTGTAAGAAAGATTTACAAAACTCGTTGGAATACGAATATGATTCGGTAGGACGGAAAATAATGAGTTTGTCGAATGGTGTGAAAACAGAGTACAAATACGATGAAAAAGGAAATACTATTTTGATAAAGTCAGACACTACGACAACGGAAATGGAATATGATTCGTTGAATAGACTTGTTGCTAAAACAATTAACGGAGTTCGAAAAGAATACATAAAGCAAACTCCAAAACAAGAGATTGTGGATTCAAAGTCGACGAAGCAAGAGGTTGTGGTACAAAAATCAGAAATGGCAGAAACAAAAACAGCCACGCAACCTGTCAAACCGATTTCAAAGAAAGATAGCGTGTATGTCGCGAAACGAATGCAACTCGAACGGCTTTATGGACAATGTGACTGGTCGGCAGATCGTTATCCTCATAATGTAGAAAAGGTTGTAGTTAAATTTCCAAATAATACAAAATGGACGTATTTGTACGTGGATTCCTTGCAACAATTATTTCTGATACAAAAATCAACTGATAAACAGTTGTCGCAACATAATAGAATAAAAATAGACACTGTTTATAGTTGGAATAATTCTGCCATTGCGAGCATCAAGAAAGAATGTTCCTATACAGACGATGCAGGTAATTGGGTAGTTTTTTTTCGATGTCATCAATATAAAAACCAGATAGATACTATGATGCGTAATCTATCTGCAAAGTATAGGTATGAATCAACATATGAAAGAGACACTGTGTCAAATCAATGGGTATTAACCGAAAAGAAGATTGAAAATGAGAACACACTTACTACTGTTTATGAATATCAAAAAAGTAGTTATAAGTATATTGGCACCATTTTTCCTTTTGACAGCTTCTCTTCTCACGTGAGTTTTTTTTCTCGAAAATTTTCTGATTCTACAACCAATTCTTGGCTCTCTGTGGATTATATAAAAAAAGAAAACGAACCAGATTCGAGTTGGATATTGACTAAGCTTTCAGGACAGTTGTATGATACAATTAGAAATGAGTATTTGTATATTTATTCTTATTCTTATTTACCGAAAGATAGTTCGTTGTACATTTATTGGATGGATACTCTCCTTACACGTTGTTCAAACACAATACGATGTAAATTGTTGCCTAATGGTGTTATAACACCGGTAGGATATTCAGTTGACACACAACTCAAGCCACGTAACTTTAGTACACACATTAATTACGAATGGAACTCCGAAGATTCGTCGTTTCACGTGGCTGATTCTGTGATGATGTATCAAGGTAGGGTCGTGGAATCAAAAGAAGAATACGAAAGATTGCTTGACTATGAAATAAGTAATCCAGTTTATACATTGGAATACTTGATACGATATTTGGCAACACATCCGCCTTTCCCACAGGGACGAAATAATTTTCCTGAACCGCAAACGTGGATTTTGAAATACGAAGCCGACGGCTTCAAAACGTTGAAAGATTGGTAATTCTTTGAGTCTCTTTCGTCAAGAAAATGTGAGAGTTTTGTCTATATTCGTCAAGAAAATGAGATTGATTTTGAAATATTCGTCAAGAAAATGTGATTGCAATTTTGTAATTTGTTAATTTTGAGTATATTTGCACAGTGTTGATTAATTGCTATGAAACGGAATGTTTTACAGAATTTGATTGCTTGGAAAAATAAGCCGTCAGACAAGCGAAAACCGCTTATTCTCGAAGGAGCACGACAAACAGGTAAAACGTGGCTTGCGCGGGAATTAGGTCGGATGGAATTCGACGAATATGTGGAAATAAACTTCGAAGACAATGAGCAGTTCCGCTCGTTGTTCGAAATGGATTTCGACATAGAACGGATTCTGATGGCATTGCGTTCCGTTACGGGGAAAAAAATACTACAAGGTAAGACGCTGATTTTCTTCGACGAGATTCAATATGCACGACGTGGACTGCTTTCGTTGAAATACTTTGGCGACAAAGCACCTGAATACCATGTGATTGCCGCTGGTTCTTTGTTGGGCGTGGTTGACCATAAGGATGATTCGTTTCCTGTGGGCAAAGTGGAGTTCGAAAGAATTTATCCGTTGTCGTACGAAGAATTTTTGATGGCATTGGGCAAGGACGGGTTGGTGCAAATGCTTCACTCTATGGATTGGGACTTAATTAACTCATTTTCAAGTCAATATATAGAATTATTGCGGCAGTACTATTATGTTGGCGGAATGCCCGAGGCGGTACGGACATTTGTGGAGGAAAAGGATTATGTCGCAGTCCGCAAAGTCCAACTCGGATTGCTTGAATCCTACCAAAAGGATTTTTCGAAGCATCCGCCACAGGAAATCGTAAAACGTATGATACTGCTGTGGAATACGATTCCGTCGCAGTTGGCCAAGGAGAACAAAAAGTTTGTTTATACTGCCGTTCGTCCGAGTGCGAGGGCACGCGATTTTGAAACTTCCATACAATGGTTGTGCGATGCCGGCGTTGCCTACAAAGTTACCCGAGTAAGGGCTGGCGAATTGCCTTTGACAGGATTCGAAGATGCCGATGCGTTTAAAATGTATGTGCTTGATGTTGGTTTGCATGGTGCAATGACGGGTTTGGATGCCAAATCGTTGATTTCAGGTAACGAATTTTTCAAGCAATACAAAGGTGCGTTGACGGAACAGTTTGTGTTACAACAACTTGTACTTTTCGATGAAATCAAGATTCATTATTGGACACCCGACGAAGGCATAGCCGAGGTTGATTTTGTCGTACAGTTGAATGGTAGTATTGTTCCCATAGAGGTAAAGGCGGAGGTAAACCTGAAGGCAAAATCACTTGCCCAGTTTATAAAACGGTATAACACGCCGAATGTGATTCGCACTTCGTTGGAGAAATATTTCAAAGGAGAAAAAATAACCAATGTTCCGTTGTTTGCCATACATTTGTTACCGAATATGCTGAAATAAATTTTGGATGAAACTTTTCCGTTACATAGTGCCCATTTTCTTTTTCTTCCTCTCGCTCGGGGCAGTGGCGCAGATGGACAAGGACGGCAATTTCCATTGGGACGAGTTGTACACGCCCGACGAGATTCTGGAACTCGATATGTCGTTGCCGAACAAGGTGGAAGTTTCTGCAATAAAAAACAGGGAACGGGTGAAATATGTGAAGTTGAAATGCTACCCGTGGATAGAGCATATACCGTTTACCCCCGAAGATTTTCCGAATATTGAGGCGTTGAGGATAGAAAGTTTCCTTATTCAGGGATTGAACGGCATTGATGGTTTCAAGAAAATCAAACGTTTGGAAGTGACTGATATTGAAGGACGTGGTCCTGCACGAGCGCAGTTAAGTTCAAATCTGCCTTGTGTTTCCAATCCAATTTGGGAAATGACATGGTTGGAAGAATTACGGATAAAAGGTATTGGCATTCTTGTTACCGAAAATAGTATTTCTAAATTAAAAAATGTTAAATATCTGAATATCAACACTTTTAATGGGTTTTATGGCTGCGGTTTTTTTGATGAATTTGAGAAACTTGCTTCGTTGAGGCAAATTTATTTCGGAAAAGAATATGCAAACCTAACATTGTATCTGGCAAAGACTTTTTCGGAAAAAGGAGTTGATGTGGTAGGTGTACTCGATGTGGACAAAATCAGTTCTACAATAGTGACAAAAGACGAAGATAGTTACACAAACGATGTGGAATGGGATGAAATAATTAGATACAGACCTTGGGGGGCTAACTATAATAGGAATAAGCCTATATATGTGTATGATAACACAGAAGACGACATCACTATGTATGTAAAGAGACAAGACGGGAAAGTCTGTTTTATTAAATCACAATGGAAA
>JAZRVS010000014.1:0-13923 GCA_045599365.1 Bacteroidales bacterium | reverse complement strand
CAATAACCTAAATTATTTTCATCATGGATTTAAACCTAAAAATTCAAACATTCAATGGCTGTTGCCATACACCAGGCACTATTTACATCCGTGCCGTCGGAAAGGGTATCGGTTCTCGTCTTGCCGAATTTAAAAACGGCTGTATCGCCATTTTCACAAATGACGTGAACACGTTTTCCCTTGCCTGCCAAGTTGCCAAAATTTTGGACTATTCCGGCAAACTCAAACCGCAAATCCAATGTGGCAAATTAACCCACAATGTTCCCGTACTCGATTGCGATAAGTATAAAATGTTGTTCTTCCATTTTCTGAAAAACACAACACCCGAAGCACTTGCGTCACTTAACGATTGTATCGAAGACATGGAAACACGTATCCGAGAATTTGAAAACGAAATAGAGGGCGTAAAACAACTTCTCCGTGCGGTTTCATACGAAGCCATATTATAACACCAAAACGCAACGCAACACCATGAAAGACTTTCAAAACATTACAATCCGCACATACAACGGCATTCCCAAGCCAAATGCCGTGTATGTCCTCAGTCGGGGGAGCAATTCGGGCAAACTTCTAAAAGAACCATGTCCAAACTGCTACGAAATCACATCGGAAACAAATCGTGTGGGGGAACTAAGTGCCGCCGTACACATTCTTTTTTGCTCGGGACGGCTCCGCCCATATCTGCACGGCTCGGTCATTGAGTTCGTAAGGTTGGAGCATTACCGCAAACTATTCCTGGAACTTTGGAACAATATTGACCCGACTGTCATGGAGAAGACGGCAACTGTATTAAAGGGCATTGAAATTTGCCAAGCCGAAACGCTAAAGAAACTCAAGCAGCTCAAGGAAATGCGTTTCTATGTTGCAAAATGTGCAATCAAATAAAAGCCCAATTTCGGGCTTTTATTGTAAAAATCTCGGCCGGATTCTCACCGGCTCGAGCAAAAGTTTTTTCATTCCAAATATACACAGATTTTTGTCTTTTTCAAGGCAAATCAGCGCACCTAAAGGCAACCGACACGAAAGCCATTGTACACCCGAAAAATAGAGCTAAATTTAAGTATCGGATTCGGGAAAAGTTGTTCGGTTCAAATCCCTACAAACTCAATACCAACTCCGAATAAATTAACACATAACAATCTAAATTTTCTAAACTTATGGGAAGAATTAAAAAAGGTATCTTAGGCGGTTTCCACGGAACAGTTGGGACCGTTGTCGGAGCTTCATGGAAAGGCATCGACTACATGCGTTCCAAGGCTGAGTCAATCAAAAATCCTCGTACAAGAGGACAGGTAACGCAACGTAACCGCTTTGCGACAACATTGTGTTTCTTGCAGCCAATCACGTCGTACATCCGTATCGGATTCCGTCCGTATGCTGTAAAGCAAACTGGTTTCAATGCCGCAATGGCGTACAACATCAAAAATGCCATCAAAGGCGAGTTTCCAAACTTTGAGTTGGATTATCCAAAGGCGTTGGTATCACGTGGCACGTTAACGCCTGCCGAAGGTGCGGATGTCACTGTCATTGACGGTGGTGTTTTGTTCAACTGGCGCGACAATAGTGGCAAAGGCGATGCGCTGCAAACTGATTTGGCAATGCCGTTGTTGTTCAACAAAGACAAGCAAGAGGCTGTGTTTAGTACAGCAAGTAACAAACGATTTGAAGAGGAGGCAACTCTTACCGTACCCGCAGATTGGAACGGTAGTGAGGTTGAAGCATATTTGGGTTTCATTTCTGCCGACGGTAAGAGTGTCGCCACTTCAGTGTACTTAGGCTCATTGACAATAGTCTAAAACACCACATTTCCATTTGCAAAGCCCATCCTTTCGGATGGGCTTTTTTATTTTATTTTATAACTGCAATTTTTCTAAACCTGCATTATCTTAAAAAAGTAGAAGTATTAAGACAAAAACAGAATGAATTATGCTGTACCAAATTTGTACCATAAATCTACAAAACTCTGAAAATCAACTCATTTAATTTATGTGAGGGATAAATAGAAACAACTCAATATTTGTGTTTACGACAAACATTCTTAGATAATCTTCCAGATTCATTCGACAGAAAGCAATTTCAAGAAATTGCACAGGCATTAACCAATCCCGAAACAACCGCAGACAGATTTGTAAAAAATTGGTGTCAATCGGGAATTATCATTCATTCTTCTCACGGGAAATATGAAAGAGCTGGATAAAAAAAGACTATATAAACGAATTGCTCCACTTTTCATTCAAAACTATTTATTTGCTACAAATTTATCCTTATATTCGCAAAAAGTTTGATAATGACAACAAAAATACAGCAAATAGTAAAAAATGCACCTCGTGATACAGTATTATTTGGTTCTTGGCTTTCAGATAATGGATTGGATGCCCGTGGACAATATTCATATATGAAAAGTGGCTGGTTAGAACGCATATCCAAAGGTGTTTATAAAATACACGGGACATCGCCAACTCTATTGGCGACAATATCATCGTACAACACACAATTGAAAAAAAAATGCATTGTGGGAGCATATACAGCTCTGGAACTTAGAGGATATTCTCATTATCTTTCTATGGGTAAGCCAAAAGCATTCCTTTTTACCGACAAAAATAACAAATTGCCATCGTGGCTGCTGAACAATAATTGGGATATGACCATTAAATATATGAAGACATCCTTTCTCGGCAACGATTTGTTGGGTGTTGAAACAATGTCGATAGATAAACTTGATTTGCTCGTCTCTTCTCCGGAACGTGCTTTTTTTGAATGTTTGAATATGCCCGATGCTTCGTCATCGTTACTTGACATATATTACATAATGGAGAGTTTAACGACCTTGCGACCCAAATTAGTACAACAATTGTTGGAATCCTGTACATCTCAAAAAGTAAAACGATTATTTCTCTATATGGCAGAAAAAGCAAACCATCCTTGGGTAAAGGCTTTGCAATTAGACAAGATAAACATTGGAACATCAAGATTTATGATTACACCAATCGGGAAATACATCAAGAAATATAATATGACCATCTCAAAAGATATAGCCGAATATGAATGACAGTAGTATAAAATCAAAAGTTTACGCGCAAAAAGTGGAGCTTCTGCTTCGACTTGTGCCAATAATAAAAGAGGAAGGCGTTTTTGCCATACACGGTGACACTGCTATTAATTTGTTTTTGAAAAACCTACCCCGTTACTCCGTCGACATCGATTTGACATATATTCCTTTGTCTGACCGACAAACCAGTTTAGAGGACATAACTAAGCATCTCAAATTAATTTGCGATAAGGCACAACGACCAATCAAAGGAATACACATAACACCTAATTTCAACACAAGTAAATTATTGTGCGAACATCAAGGAAAACAAGTTAAAATTGAAGTTAATCAAACAAAACGTGGTATTGTAGGTGGCGAAATCCTTACCATACCTTTAAGTGAGAAAGCACAGAATGAGTTTTCACTTTATTGCGAAGCTCCAATTGTACCATTGACACTGCTTTATGGAAGAAAAATTGCCGCAGCATTATCTCGCCAACATCCACGAAATCTGTTTGATATAAAACATATGGATTTCCCTTTACAACAATGCCGTGAAGGACTTATATTTTGCCTACTTGGTAGCGAAAGACCATTACACGAATCATTAGCCCCAAGTTTGATAGACCAACGAAAGGCAATGGAAAACCAATTCGCTGGCATGACTGATATTCTGTTTTCATACGAAGAATTTGAAGAGACTCGAACAAAACTCATAAATGACGTTAGATCGTTGATGACCGAAGAGGATAAGAAGTTCCTGATTAGTTTTGAATCTGGTCAACCAGAATGGAACGGATATGAATTTGAGTACTTCAAAAATTATCCTTCCATTCAATGGAAACTTCTTAATCTAAAAAAACTTGCCAAGCAAAATCCTCAAAAATTGAAAGAGGAGGAGAATAATCTGAAGTGTATTTTAATTTAAGAAACAATGGATATGACAATTCTTACATCTGTACTATTACCAATACTACAAAGCATCTTAGCTTCCGCCGCATATGATGTAAACTCCCTCTTTTGATATCTCCAACTTTTGGGATTCACATCATTTTTAGGGAAGTGTACAAATTTGGGGAGTATTATAAATAATTTGTACTTGGCATAAGGTCCTCCTTTTTTTACAATTCAATCTTCGGCAATGTTATCTTCACGGGAACTTTTTTCCCGTCAATCTCGTATGGAGTAACGTTCGGCAAAGTTTTGAATGCGTTACCGATTGCTTGTAATTCTTTTGTCATTGTAGCAATATAAAAATCCTTATAGCCCGAAGCAAAATTTAATTTGACCCTTGTTATTTCATCGTCAATAAAGTTACTTCGTTCAACATAAACAATTTCTCCTTCTTCGTTTATAATAACATTCAGCGTTACGGATTTTCCCATCAACGACTGCGGTTTGGTAATCTTTCCACATACGTGGTCAATCATTGTCATATATTCTTTTGCTCGTTGATTGTCAATTATATTCATTTCGTATATTTTTTTTGAAAAATCGAATCCTCCGATTTGTACACCTTGGAATAAAATGAATATAGAATCTTTCGTATTGACAGGCTCGTCTTTATAAGGAGATTTTGCCGGAGTGTATTTTATGTTTTTTACTGCTTCTATGACTCCGTTTGCCGAAGAATTACATACATCCGTAGTATCAGTATCTATTGAAATATTGTACACGTTTCCTTTTTGGGAGACTAAATACTTTATGAGAAAAAGTTTGTTCCATACGCTGTCATAGACAGGAGTAGTCGGCAAGACACAAATTTGGAACACTGATTCGGAAACAACATTGTTCTCCTTTATTTTTGCACTATTTCTTCTTAAATTATAATAGATTGTGTCATAGGAAGTTCCATAACACCAATCTAGGTCGTTATATTTACTACTTCTTGGAACTAATTCACGATATGGCCATTTCCGTTCCCCCCACTCATCTTGAATCTCTTTTTTTATATTTTCTTTATACTCTTTGAACTCATATTTTTCAGATGAGGATTGGTATGGTTTAAAGTCATCCTTATACGTCCGTAAAAACTCTTGTTTAGACTTCCCGTTTATTGACGTAATCCTATACTTAAACGACGAAGTGGGCAAAAACAACACGTGTGGTATGTAATAAAACTCAACAGGACCTTCCTTGTCTCCGTTACTTACTATATATTCATTCGTTCCTTTCCTGCGTATCACATATTTTGTGTCGTAGGTGACTATGTCACTTGACCCTAATCTATGTGGATACACAATAGGACGGTTCAGTTCCGAGAACTCTATGGGAAGGACTTCCTTGCGACCATATAATAAATCACTTCCATAACCAAACAAAGAGTTTGAAATCTGTCTTTGAATCAATGATTCATTGGGAATATCCTGTATTAAAAAAGAACGACTACGTATGTTTTTGTATATGTTAAAATTATATTGTGCGTAGTTGTTGTCGCAAGACTTGCACCATCGGAATATCCGCATCCAATAATATTTATAGAGTTGAACGGTTTCGCCTTTGCGTATTCCTAAATATTTGTATGAAAACACATAATCAGACCAAAAGCGTTCGTACATGATTGGCTCACGTGTTTCATCACCAAAGCCTATAACATCAGTAGCTTCCCAATCTCCTGCATCCATATTGCGCCAATGAAAAGCGAGATAATATATGTCCTTTGTCTCCCCATATTTAGGTAAGTCACTAATAGAAATCGTTTTATACGGCTTTACTAAAATAGATATTGCAAATTCGGCGTGCCACAGAAACAACACTGTGTATCTGCAACTTACTTTTTGAGGCGTATGGCTAGTTGTTGGATCAATGTCCCAATATATACCTTTTTTATAATTAGGAAATACTTTCGCTATCGAAACTGTGGTATCAACCGCTAACTGAACCGTGTACATTTTGTCATATTCATCAACCATCAAAACTCCTCCATGCAAACTGTGCAAGAGACGTAACAGCAATGTTTAGCAATAATATGAGAAGAATGAGTTTTTTCATAAGGTAAAAATGATTTTAAAACTCAATATTCGGAAGTATTATCTTTATGGGAACTTTTTCCCCGTCAATCTCGTATGGAGTAAATTTGGGCATTGTTTTTATAATGCCGAAAATTTCTTGTATATCATAATCGAAATAAGAGTTTAATTCTGCAAAAACAACTTCACCTTCTTCATCAACGTATATTTGAAGAAATGAGATCATACGTTCCTTTGTTTGATATCTTAAAAGAATTGATTGCAATTTACTGATTGCTTCGATGTGTTCTTCTTGTAAGTTTAGTGATTTTATATTGCTGATATTCTTATAATTACCTAAGTCGGTAACTTCTTTAAACTTCTGTATGTATATATACTCGGGAAAAGGTCTGTGCCAAATTGTAGCGACAGTTTTTCCATCCTTTTTTCCTGGCTTACAAGGCGACATTTCACGAATCAATCGTTTATATGCTATTACAATTCCTGCATCAACATCGTGTGCTGGATGACCATCCCATCCAAGAAAACGCGTAGAATAAAAACACAGATCTGGTATTCCAGACGAAGGAATGTATATGTCGGTTAGTAAACGAATATCTTTAAATTCTTTAATACAATTTAAATTTGTTTCGGAAATTGGATATGTGAAATTTTTGGAAATATACACCATCAAATCCCTTTCATTCTCTTTAAAAACAGGTAATTCATCTATGAACGAATCACTATAAAACTTCTCACAACATGACATACATTCACTATCTACAGAGTTATCTTCCTGTGCGAGAGATACAACCGCGAGGTGTGACAATAATATGAGAAGAATGAGTTTTTTCATCATAGTAATAATTATCAAGCAAATATAGTGTTTTATGGAAATGGGCAAAGGGGTGAAGGAAACATTTTAGAGAAAAATCGCCATAAAGTATCATTAAATAAATATTGTTGTATATTTGCATTATTTAATGATAGGTTATATGACAAAAACGACAAAGGGAACATTACTGCCTCGCAGGTTGGAACAAAATATGGCAATTGTAGGCGAACAAATAAAATTGGCTCGCCTGCGGAGGAATTTAAGCATTGCCGACATTGCAGAACGGGCAACGTGTTCGCAATTGTCGGTGATGCGCGTGGAAAAAGGTTCGCCAACCGTAGCCATAGGCATTTACCTAAGAGTTCTCTATGCCATGCAACTCGACGCGGACATTCTTCTTCTGGCTCAAAAAGACGAAATTGGCCGCAATCTACAGGATTTGGAACTGAAACATCGCCGAAGAGCGTCAAAACGCAACTAAAATGGAACGAATACAGATAATTGCGGACTTTGACTGGCTGAAACAGCCCGAAATTGTCGGGGAACTCGGACACGAACGGTTACGGGGTTCTTCGACCTACAGCTTTTCTTTTGCCCAAACATGGCTGAACCAACACAAAACATTTATGTTGAGCGGCGACTGGAACAATTACAGTGGAACTCAATACAAAACAAACAACATATTCTCTTGCATTGCCGACGCCATGCCCGACCGTTGGGGACGGCGGCTGATTGACAAACGAGAACGGCTCATCGCCGACAAAGAGCGACGTCTGCCCCGCACCCTCGCCGATTTTGATTACCTGCTGTTGTTGTCGGACGCGGCAAGAACAGGTGCGTTCCGTTTTCAAAAAGATGGCGCTTTCATCGGGCAGGACAATGAAATGCCGATTCCGCCACTGACCGACCTACGGGAATTTGTGGCTATGGCACACAAATACGAACAAAGCGACGGCGTAAATGGGACAATCAAGGAAGAATGGCTGAACAATCTGTTCCGACAAGGTTCGTCGCTTGGCGGAGCACGTCCCAAAGCATGTGTACGCGACGAGAACGGCAATCTGTTCATTGCAAAAATCCCTTCAAATTTCGACGATTACAACGTGGCCTTGTGGGAACATTTTGCTCATTGCATGGCAAAAAAAATTGGAATAAACGCGGCAGAAACACGCCTGTTGGAACTGGACGGCGTGAAATACCACACCCTGCTTTCGAAGCGATTCGACCGAAATAGGGAGAAACGAATCCACTTTGCTTCGGCAATGACACTCTGCAATTTGCACGACGGTGCCGACGCCAACTCTGGCAACGGCTATCTCGACATTGTTGAAACAATTATTGGAAGCGCGGGAATACAAAATCCAAGCGATAATCTGAAGGAATTGTACCGAAGAGTGGCATTCAACATTTGCATAGGAAACCACGACGACCATTTCCGTAACCACGGATTTATTCTTACGCAGAACGGCTGGAATTTTTCTCCTGCATACGATTTGAACCCCACAAACGAAACGACGCAAAGCATTCTGATTTCTCGGCAGACCAACGAATCATCACTACAAGAATTGCTTGCCGCCCACAACGACTATTTTCTAACGGAGAAAGAGGCAAAAAACATTATTGATTTCGTAAGACAAGGAATGCGCCAATGGCAGACCGTGGCAAATCAATGCAGAATCTCAAAATCGGAACAGGAACGATTTGCAAAAAGATTTGAAGTGAATTTAATGTAAGGTACACAACTTTGTGGTCCACAAACTTGTGTACCAAGAAAAAGTTAGTTTCTCAATGTGGTTCAATAAATAATTCAATATTTTAGTGTATCTATCTTACAATCAGTAGATAAATATTTCCCAAAACACATTGTTCCACTATTATTATCTTTTATTTTTACAGTATCTTGATTAAAAATCTGACCTTTTTCATCGTAAATCATTCTATGATACAAATACTTGCGTGTACTATCTTGATGGTATTCTATTCTAAAATATTGGGGAACGAAAAATTCTTCTGTCACAGACGAACAATCAAGAAATACACGTGGTTCTCCTGCGATTCTTTCAGACACGTAATATTTATAATGAACAAGGTCTGAACTTTTTGTCCAATTCATCTCACACAGCAATATGTTGTCTCTTTCGCATTTCAAATTAACACTATCGTCCAGATAATTCTCCGTACGTACCATATTCAATGAATCCACTTTCACAATATGTAATTGGTATGACAGGTTGTTTTTGTAATTTTGTACCCATCTTGTATAACCGTGCCCACTCATCTTTTCACTAACTGTGGTTCGGTTCGGATAGTCGTCTATGTTAATCATTGTCTCTTTTTCAAAAGCATTAGAAACATGATGCAGAAAAATTTCAAATTTCTTATACACCCCGTTTTCGAAATAATCCCTACGCAATGTATCGCCTCGGTTATTGACAATGCTCCATACGGAATCTTCCAAACCATTTTTATAATATCTTATTTCTGTAAAAGATGATTCTTTTGATACTTTCGCCGACTTATAATCCTCGTAATACTCCAACGAGTCCGTCGGATAGGTTATTCTCCATTCGCCACAAGGTTTATTGCCATGGAACTGTCCTTGAATTACGACACCGCAGTCAAACTTTCTTGTAAATGCTCCTTGGGGTTGAAAAAAAAGAACACGTTTATTGTATTTCGATCTTCCGTCAAAAAAAATCCCTCGCATTAAATTGCATATCGGACTATAATAATAATCATCATAGTCAATAGAGCAACGCTTCCTAAACAATGTCACACGAGGAATATTAAATAATTGTTCTGAAACGAAATTACATTTTATTTGATCATCCATACTGCAATACAACTGTTTCAAGTGTTTTAACTCGTATATTTCAGAGGGGAAAACGTATCGTATGGAAAAATCCGCCATCTTATTTTCATATTCACTACATGTTTCTACCATATATTGTAAATGCAAATATTTCAGTTTTGCATATTTTGTGAAATCGGTAGGAATAGCACAGGCACCGCAAAGAACCAATTCTTTTAAGTTTGGAAGTTCGGTTTTTGTAATCGGATATTGACTTGGAAAATCGTGTCCATACAAAAATAGTCTGTGGACTTTTTTAGGATTTGTGTTTTTATCTAATATTTTGAAAGAAACATTTTTCTGATGAAAATTCTTATAATGTTCTTCGGCAGCTTTGTCATACGCATTCCCATTTTGCTCGCAAAGCACGAACACAGGCCTCATTTTCACAGCAAATCTGCCCATCCACTCAAATTGCGAAAAGGCAGGATGTTGCATTGTTAGCAACAATGTAAAGAAAATAATGTATTTATTTCTTTTATTCTTCATATTGTTGTTGATCAATTAACGAGTTATACCATTTTAATGAATTGTAATTGTCATATGTGATTGTACTTCCTATTCCTATATTATTTATAATACTCCAGTAAATTTAGACAACTTTTTTGCTTAGTTAATGATAAATCCATCAAAATTTTCCTTTGTAAATGTTGACTGTTCTTTGAGAGCTTCTATGGCTACCTTGGCCTTAAACTCTGAACTAAATTTTTTTTTACTTTTCATACAGCTAATTTATTGTTTTTTTATCTTTACTATCTGTCTAAATTATCCTAGATAATTATACTTTCATATAGGTTAATTTTTAAAATCAAATTTTTGTATAAATTCATCCAACGTATCTTTATACGACATTTCCCCAAAAAACTTGCCATTATCGTAAGCGGCGAGCAATCTGCCTTTGTCGTCGTATAAATCATAACACTGCCGACAGTATTTGTCCATATAAAATATAAAACCGTCTGTTTCAATATAGTGTTTATCTAATTTGGAAACGGAAAAACCATTAGAAAAATCCATCGTTTTACCCTCCAAATACCACACTCCAGTAGGAACTCCATTTACCGACATTCCTTTAACAAGTATTTTTTGTTCATCGTCATCTATTGGTGTGACGTACAAAAAATATGATGTATCTGCATTAAATCTATTCTCATTTACAATTCCATGTGGATAGTTTGGATGTAACACTTCGCTCTGTAAGAAAAAATTTCCATAACAAGCAAAACCGTCTCCCGCATCATTTGCAACATTTTGAATAAGAGGTTGGTAAAAAAACATATCACGTCCTTCGCAATATAAAAACCTCAATGTTTTTATTGACAACACATTTAACTCGCTATACCACACTTTGTTATCGCAAAGGAACAACATCTCTAAATTAGGAAAATCTTTTATATAATCAGGAAAATCCATATAAGCATTACAAAGAATCAATCTTCTGAGATTTTCCATTTTAGTCAACTCACAAGGTACTCTAAAATAATTTATTACAGTGTTTTGTGAACCAACATACGCAATACTTTGTAGTTTCTTAAACATTACTAAGGAATCTGGCTTCGGGAAATACCCGTAGAATTGTATTTCCTTTAAATTTGGGTATTCGTCCGAACGAAAAGGTAAATCCTCAATAAAATTATTTGAAAATATTGTTTGTTGCTTATTTATCAATATTCGGGTGACACTTGCCTTATCTGTGTTTTCAAAATTTCGATTATCAAAATCATATTTACAAGAGCTTAATATTCGTGGAAATTTGACAACGCTTTGAATATCGCATTCATCATAATTTATCACAAAAACGCTATCCTTATCGAATGACAAGATTCCTTGTTCAATGCGGTCTTTCTTGTATGTTTTCTTCACACATTTGTTAGAATAGCGTAGGTATTGTTTATTTTGTTCATTACAATTTATACAATCGGAATCGTCAATATTGATCTGTTGCCATTGAGCAAAAGAAACTATGAAAAAATGTATTAAGAAAAAAAATGTAAAAAATAATTTTTGCATTATCTTTGATAAATTTGTTTTATTATCGTTTTTTGGGGGAAATTGCCGATGCCAATTCTTCTCCTTCAATCTCTATATAATACTCCAGTAAATTTAGACAACTTTTTTGCTTAGTTAATGATAAATCCATCAAGATTTTCCTTTGTAAATGTTGACTGTTCTTTGAGAGCTTCTATGGCTACCTTGGCCTTAAACTCTGAACTAAATTTTCTTTTACTTTTCATACAGCTAATTTATTGTTTTTTTATCTTTACTAGCTGTCTAAATTTCCTAGATAATTATACTATAACCTAAATCCATTATTTTATTCTCTCGTTCCCTCCATCTTATCTATAAATGTCTTGTAGATAAGTTGATAAGCATCATTAGGATTAAACGTAATGCCAGGACGCAAGAGGGATTGCATGTCATTAACAAACTCAGCATCCTCCATTTTCTCCTGCATATTATTGACGAACTGCTTGTACGACGGTGCCTTATCTACGACAAACTCCATATATTTCTTGTAGCATTGCATAACTTTATCCACATCTACCTCTTTTCGCTGTAAGGCAATAAAGAGGTCAAAGAGGTCGCGACCTTTCTTGCGTTGATATAAAGCACGAAGCTTGGTTCCCAATAGTTCCTCAAAATGATAGGTTGTCAATTCTGCTTCGCATGTAAACCATGAATTCTCTACTTTGAACGGAATCTTTGTCAAGCCAAGAACATTAAAATGCTCAAAACAGTTGATTTCAACTTTCAATCGTATCTGCACCGTAGGTGGTATTTCTGACGCCACACGAAACAGCATTGTATTGTTGTACCGTTTCTGTTTCGTTACTCTGTTTGGCAACCAGTCAAGGACTTCCCCTAATCGGTACATAATAGGTTTGATAGGTCCAGGAATAATCTGAACCAAATCAATGTCCTCACTATAACGTGGCTGGGGCGACAAGTATAGTTTATGCAACGCTGTTCCGCCTCGGAACGCCAACTGCGATGCTAAAAACTCATCGCTAAAGATGGAAACCAAGGCACGGCATATAATTAGATCTTGTTCTATCTGTGCATTATCTATCCAAGGAGCATACTCACTCCATTGTTGTATAGCTGTTCTGTTTATCATATATCGTCCGTTTCAATTTGAACATTAATGTTTAACTTCCATCTTGTATCTCTTTCTGTCGAATCGTTTTTTGCAGAAGTGCTTAACGGCTGATATAAAATAGCACCAGGCAATGCAAGTAACTGCTCAAACAACTCATCAGCCAATTCGTTTTCTTCTAAAATGTTTTCCAATAAATACCCAAGTCGTTGCCATACGACCTTCTTGACATATGAAGTAAGCGGAGAGAACTGAGTCTTGATATCAATCTGATCAGACAATTCTTCAAGTATCGTTGCAACACGTGATAATCCTCCTACATGCTGCTGATATTGAACAAGGTCGGCAACTGTCAATAGAGGATTGGAAATACGAATTACCCCTGTTTCTGTATTTTTAGTTATAAGGGCATCTTCTGGAAAATGTTCACGATAGAACCAGTCAATAACTACATTACGTTTTGAAACACCTCGACGTCTTGGAAATGCAGTCATCACAGAAAATTGTTGTGGTCGCTGATGGGCTGCCCCAAGTAATTCTGCCGCACTTAGCATACAGACATAGTAAGGTTTACCAATATAATACATCAATTGGTCTATATAATAAGTAGCAGGAACCGATCCTCGTAAGACATATTGTACAGGCACAATGACATAAAAGCCCCGATATACATTGGCAATAGTCTTGTTGGAACAAAACCTTGATAACTCATTCTGAAGTATTTGTTCTGAAGAACATACGCCAGCATTTCTCGCATCCTCAATCGAGAATGTGGGATAACCACGTATCGCTCTGTTCTTAATCCAATTTTGCAAAGTCATATCAATATTTTTATTGCAAATATAATAAGATAAACATTATATACGCAACATTTTTATTCAAAAAAAAATGCTATTTCATGTCGCTTTGGTAGGAAAGAGAAACGCTCGTAAAGGTCGTTTTACATAGAGAGATTCATATAATAAAAAGCCACCCTTAAGAAACGTGTAAACATCCCTTTTTTGTTGTGTCCAACTTTTGGGGTTCACATCATTTTTTAGGGAAGTGTACATTTTTTGGGAAGGGTACAAAATCTAATACAGAAGTAACAACAGCAACAGGTACGCTGTCTTTCGACAGCAATGTTGACACCGATGGCAGAAATGTTTGGTCGCTCATATT
>JAZRVS010000013.1:0-15667 GCA_045599365.1 Bacteroidales bacterium | reverse complement strand
ATAAAGGACTTCTACTGTATCGTACAAACTTGGTTTTGGACCATTACCTTCTTTTGTGATTTTATATTGAAGACCTGTAGCTGTAGTTACAACACCTTCTTTTTCGCTATTTTCTTTTAAGAATGCTTTTTCTGCTTCAATATTTGGAGCGAATTCTGTTTTTAACTTTTCTAGATTCTTTTGTTCTAATTTTTCGATGAAACGATTCATCATGTCAACGTATGCTTCTTGTTCAAGATCAAGTGGAAATTTTTGCTCATCAGGATCAAACGCGTTAAAGCCGTTTAGGTATGCGTCCATATTTAAAGAATCAACGCCTTGTTGTGCCATTTGTGCACCTTGAATAAAGCCTAAACAATAACTTGCACTATCTTCTAATGTTTTTAATTCTACTGTTTTGTTTCCATTGTTGCAAGCACATAAAAGACCCGCTGAAACTCCTACTAAACCTACTACTTTAATTAATGATTTCATTGTTGTTAATTTTATTTTGTTCTTGTTCTAATTCTACTAATCTATTGAATTCAGCTAAACGTTCAGCATTTAGAATTATTTTTACCAACTCAACGTCAATAATGAGTGTTTCGTATGGTTTTACTAAATCCTTTTCAGACACAGTTGTTCCATACGCATATTTCGACGTTGTAAAAATACGAACAGAACCACCTGTTTTTATTCTTGGTAAAACTTCTTGTAATGCTTGAATCGCAGAACCTAAGTATATTTTTGTTGGATTTGCTTTGTTTTTGCTATCGTATAATAATTGATATTTTGTGTTGTAAATTTTGAAATTTACATGAATGTTTTCAGTTAATTGTGGTGACATTCGTCCCCAACCCATATCAATAACTTTATATTGTAATCCAGGTTTTATTTCAATAACATCTTGTTTACTTTTGTTTTTTTCTAAAAATTCGTTGCCAATTGTTTCATTGTTCTTGTTTTCTGCCAAAAATTTTTCTTGTTTATCTTCTTTTTTTCGTTGTATAATTTCGGTTGTTATATTTTCTATTTCTTCTTCCGAAAGTTGTAGATTTCTTGAGGAATCTAAATAGTCTACAATTCCTTGCACAAAATAAGAATATTCGATGCCTTCAATCTTGTTGTCTTTTATGTTTTGTGGTATTTTCTTTCCAAATAAAGCTCCTAAACTATAGGAAATGGAGTCGGTTTTGGTTGCAATTACAATATCCTTGTGGTCGGAAGAACAAGAAGATAGAAACATGAGAAATGTTCCTATACTTATGAGTAGTTGTTGTAACCGAATTTTCATTGTAATAGTATCTATGCAAATATAATATTTTTGAAAAGATAGTTACTATTTGTTTGCAAAAACTTCAATTATTGCAAGAAGAAGAACTCAATTAATTCAGATAGTTCTTTGCTTGACATATTGGAGCCTGGTCCAGCATCTGGACCTTCGTCAAAGAAGGAATTGATAGTATTTAATAGTTCGTCCAAGTCAATATAATCGTTTCTATCAACATCGCAGATTTTGAATTTTTTAGGAATCCTTTTGTAGAATTGTTTTGTCAATGTACTACCATTCAGTAAATCTGGATAGAATTGGTATAAATCTTCTTGCGATAATTTTTCGCCTTCTTTCATTCTATTGCGAATGTCAACTTCGTTAATTCCTTTACCTTTTTCATCGTGGAAATATGCGCGAGTCATTAGTTCATCGTCCAAATAATTAGGAATTCCATCTTTGTCGTCGTCTAAAGGACATCCGTTTGCGAACACTTCAACGCCTTTAGGTGTGTATGGACATTCGTCTTCTGTCTCGTCAATGCCATCTTCATCTTCATCCCAGTAGAGTAGGTAATTTTCATCGTCAATAGCCTCAAATTTCTTCTTTTTGTGAATTTTGTCTATGTCAACAGATACGCTTGCATACGCGTATGAATATCCGTCAGGAAGTTTGGAGCCTTTTCGAGCTTCGGTTTTTCCTTTGCTTGTAATGTCGTCAAGTGTGTTGGTTGTAGAAATATGATATTGGTAACCAATGTTGATTTTCATTATTTTAGAAATATTGTAACTGAGTCCCAATTCTATTGGAATTGTTGCAATAACAGGAGTGTAGTAATCTTTTTTGTCGGTGTTTTCTACTTGAAGGGCTGTTTCGTACTCAAAATCACGATAGACAATTTCCGAATTTGATGCACCAAAATTAGATTCTTGACAATTGCGGAATGTCCCATCGGACCAAAGGTAAATTTTGTCACCATTGGTGTACCAATCTCCTCGAGCTTCTGGTCGTTGTAGCATTGATATACCAACACTAATATATGGTTTAAGGATTTGACTTTTCATTGCCATAAAATGGATGTTTGAAAAATCGTAATGTAAGAATGCACCAAAAGAATTTACTTCTGTCTTGAAGTTGAAAAATGTTTGGATTTCTGGATAATACGAATTTCCGCGAAGTTCACCATGTAAATATCTCACGCCAAATTTGAGAGTAGGTGAGATTGGTTGTAGCATTTCAAAATGGATGCCTTTACAACCAACGGAAAAATTGAGCGGTTCGTCATTCATTACGTCTCCATGGTACGAGAGTACTCCTGCGCCTAAAGAAAAAATTGGAAGTTTGTGAAGTCCCTTGTAGGGGTTTTTGTCTATTTGTAGAAATTTGTCAAACAAGGTGCAGTCATTCATTACTATAACAGGTTTCTTCTCTTGAGAAAACGAGAAAAAAGGAACCAAGAATAAAAATATGAAGACTAACTTGTTTTTCATATTAAATCATAGATTATTACAAAAGTAGTCTTTTTGTGGATACAATCAAACTATTTTGCCCATTTTTGATTGGTAAGCATAAGGGCTTCTTGAACAGTTATACGTTGCTTACCATTGTACGCTACAACAAATGCTCCTTTTATTGGCGTTTGTTCCCAAATGCTATTTCTATGGTTGCGAGCATTTAAATATGTGTCGAAACTATTGATAGTGTACTTGTACCAATTGTCAATACGTTCAACAGTAACTTTTTCATTAACATTTCGTTTTGCGAAGAAGTTTTGTTGATTTTTTAGTTGCTTGTGACTTGCTGCAACTTGAACTCTATATGTAACTTTTCCGTTTTTGTTGGTATTTTGAGTTACTTTAGTCTTTTGTTGACTGTTGTTATTTTTGTTAGATAGAGTCGTGTTTTTATTGCTTGTTGATGCAATTGTATTTGTTGGTTTTGTTGTTTTTTTAGTGTCCTTAATTGGCGCAATTGTAGTTGTGGTTGTTGTTACTTGTGTGATTGTTTCTGTTGTTGTTTGTGTTGTTATTTGATTTGGTTCAGCTTCTATTGTAGTCATTGTTGGTCTTGTTGATTTTACAGCATAAATGTTGTTAATCAATTCAGGTTTTTTAGATTCAGTTACAATTTCGCTTGTTGTTGTGCGTTCTGTAGTTTGCGTTATTTCGTATTCTTGTTCTTTTTCTGCTTTTGCAACGGTTGGAGCAGGTATATTTAATGTGTTTTGAAATTGATTGATATCTTCTTTAGTTGGTTCTGTTGTTTTTTCTGTTTTTATTGCTTGTTCGTTTGTTTTTTGTTCAACTTGTTCGTTTGAGGCAACAATATTGTCTAAATTAATATCGTCAATAGAGAATTCTTTTGCTGGCAGAGATGATACGTTTGCAGTTGCATCTTGAGCAAATGTTTCAGTTGGAAAATTATTGCTATACATTGTGTTTACAGCATCGGTATTAGCAAAGAATGATGCTTGTTGTGTGTTGTAATTCAAAGACTTGATATCTTGCAATGATTCTGCATTTGAATATTTACCATTAGTATTTTCGTTAATAGTTAACTTTTTGCTTTCTGAAAATACTTCTGAGAAAGTGCCTGTGCTTTCATCTATGCTTGAATTGTTGTCAAGAATTACGTAACTCGTAGTTTTATCGTTGTCTAAAACCGAATAAGCTCCGTTCAAAACTAAATCATTAATGTCGTATCCTTTGTTAGCTGAAATTTTATAAATGACAGAGAATTCATTTTCGCTTGGGCTTTCAGTCCACATGTAGCGAACAACATTTTGTACGGTTGATACGTTTGCACCAGCGTTGTCAATAGAAGAGAATGTATATCCGTCGGGTAGCATTTCTTCGATTTTACACATTGATTTTGGTTGTGTTTGGCTGATTCTTACGGAAATAGTTGCTTCGTTGTTGTAGATTCCTATTGTACGATAACAAGTTATGTCGTTTGGAGTGATTGTTGTTGGTGTGTTGTTTTGTGCAATTTGCAAATCAACTGCATCGTCTGAAATGTTGATTGTTCTTGGGGTAAGTTCTGCAAAACGTTTTTCGTTATCTTGAACATAACCAAATTTAGCTGTGAATGCAAATGAATTTTTTACTTTTTCTGGAACAATAATGTTGTATGTAATTGTGAACGAGTTTGTTTCTGGGAGTTTTACCCAAAGAATAGTTACTGTATTGTTAGCAAACGTGAAGTTTGGATCTGATGAAGTGGCAGAGAATCCCTTAGGTAAGGTGTTTGTATAGCGACCAAAACCTTCTATGTTACCTTTGTTAATGGTTATAGTTACTGGAATTGTCATGCCAGCGCTAATTGTATCTGGCATATCTGATTCAATATGAACTACTTTTGCATTAAATAAGTTGAAAGAACAAATTAAGAAAATAATAGAACCAACAATCTTTAGCAATCTTTTTGCACTGTTTGATTTCTTAGCAACCATAAGCCTTTAAAATTTTATTGAGCGAACAAAAATAAAACGCAAAAAAATAAAATGCAAGTAAAATGCGTAAAAATGTTAATAACCTTGTTAATATTTTGTTATTTCATTAGTTGATTTTGCTAAAATTGCCTTTAGGTGCTTATAAATAGAGGTGCAATTTTTGTGCGTTATTAACAGGTGTAAATATGATGCACTATGTCATTGGGTGAAAAAGGTGTAATTTTAAGTTAGGTGGTTGCTTATTATAGGAAACAACATACAAGTTGGTAGCACAATTATTTGTAATCAGGTATCAGTGGTTAGTTTTTAGTTTGATTTCCATAATGGAAGTTGATTACACAAAGAGATTCTTCTAACGGCTGATAATTGGTAACTGACAACAAAATTACTGCCAAGATGTATATCATTGACTTATTATATTACTTGCTTTTGTGCGATACTATTCTTTAAAATTTTACGTTATTTGTAAAAAAAATATCTATGCGAAAGATAAAAATCCTTTGGGCTGATGATGAGATAGAACTTCTTAAACCTCATATTTTGTTTCTTGAGGTTAAGGGGTATGGGGTTGTACCTGTTAATAATGGTAATGAAGCAATTGCTATGGTTGCACAAGAGAAATTTGATATTGTTTTTCTTGATGAGCAGATGCCAGGATTGAGTGGAATAGAGGTGTTAGAAACAATAAAAACAACTCATCCAGAATTGCCAGTTATTATGATAACTAAAAGTGAGGAAGAAAACATAATGGATAAAGCAATTGGTTCTCGAATCAATGATTATCTCATAAAACCAATCAATCCAAATCAGATTTTGTTGGCGTTGAAGAAGAATCTCAATCAAAATGATTTAATTACGCAAAATAGCACGATGAAATATCAGCGAGATTTTTCCCATTTGGGATTGGAAATCGCAAATGCTTCAACGTATGAGGAGTGGATAGAGTTGTATAAACATTTGGTGTACTGGGAATTGCAATTAGAACGCTCTAAAGATCATAGTATGAATGATTTGCTCTTAATGCAAAAAAATGATGCAAATGTGAATTTTGCAAAATTCGTTAAGAAAAATTACGTTTCATGGTTTCAATCAAATGCAGAGCATAAACCTCTCTTATCTCCGAACATAATAAAAGAAAAGGTCTTCCCCGAAATAAAAAAAGATTCTCGTACATTGTTGTTAGTTATTGATAATTTGCGTTATGATCATTGGATTGCCCTACGTCCGTTGTTGAGTGAATATTTCACTATAGAAGATGATTCTTTATATTTTAGTATTTTACCTACAACTACACAATATGCTCGTAATGCAATGTTTTCGGGTTTGATGCCTGCTGATTTAGAAAAATTGTATCCTGATTTGTGGGTTGATGATGAAGATGACGAAATGAAAAATCTTCACGAAGAGGAAATGCTTATATCGCAATTAAAACGTCTTGGTTACTCCGAAAAAATTTATTTCGATAAAGTTACCTCTGCTAATTCAGGGAAAAAAATTTCTGATAGAGTGTTTAAAATTTCACAATGTCATTTTTCGGTACTTGTTCATAATTTTATAGATGTATTGTCGCATGCGCGTACAGAAATGAATATGATAAAAGAATTGGCGAATGATGAGGCTGCATATCGTTCTATAACGACATCGTGGTTTCAACATTCTCCTTTGTTTGAGTTGTTACAAGCATTGGCAAGCAAAAAAATAAATGTGATTATTACAACAGATCATGGTTCTGTAAATATTCAAAATCCAATACGCGTGTTGGGTGATAAAAATGTAAATACCAATCTTAGATATAAACAAGGAAAGGCACTACAATACAATGCTAAAGAAGTGTTTGAAATAACAAAACCGATAGACGCTCGTTTGCCACAATGTCATTTGAGTTCATCGTATATTTTTGCTATGAATCAAGATTTCTTTGCGTATCCTAATAATTTTAATTATTATGCGAATTATTATAAGGATACGTTTCAACATGGAGGAATTTCTCTTGAAGAAATGGTGATTCCGTATGTTTCTTTGAAAGCAAACTGATATGAATTAAGAATGAAAACAATATATAAGTTGGCAGCACAATCATTCGTATTTAGGTGTCAGTAGTTATTTTTTGGTTTGATTTCCATAAAGGTAAGTTGATTACACAAAGAGTTTTGTTTAACAACTGATAATTGGTAACTGACAACTAAATTACAACCAAGATGTATATCATTACCTTAAAAATTAAGAATTAACTACTAATCACTTTCTTCCACCTTGGTTATTGTTGCTTCACCTTGTCCTGGTAGAGGCTTGTAGATAATTACATTAATTTTTTTGTTGTTTTTGTCTGAGCAAACGAAATGGAAATTTATTCCAGCAACGACTTGTGTAGCAACACTTTGAGGTGTTAAGTCTTTGTATTCTGTATTTGAAACTACATTTTCAAAAAAGAGGGAATCTTCGTGGGTCAGTTCTCGTTGAGTAGTGTAGCCACCACACAAAAATTGTGTTTGTTTTTCTTCCATGTTAATTGATTCAGATTCTATTGTTTGTGTTGAATTTTGTTGTGCAGAACAAGAAATCATAATGCAAGATGACATAAAAAGTAGCAAGCAGTATTTCATTGTAAGAATTTAAATTTTTTTGCAAGACTGTTTAATAATGATATTTCGTCTGGAATTTCAGCGATAAGTTGTGATATGGCAAGTTGCAACTCTTTTGCAGACTGAAATCTTTTTTGTTGTGCTACAAGTAGATAGTTGAGTAAAACTTCAGGTTTGAGTCGCATAGGTGGCGTTTTGAATATATGTTTAGTTGTTGCTTTTTGTAAAAGCGGAAAAATCTTTTTGTGTAATCTATGATGTGGTCGAAGTGGATACGATAGTTGCATATTGATGATTAGATTTTTGTCATCTTTTTCGCATTCAAATGCGTGTTCACGAACAATAGCCTCGTAAATTGTGATTCCTAAACTGTAAATGTCCGATGTTTGATTAACTAAAATACCGCATTGAAGCACTTGTTCTGGCGAGGAATAGTGCATAGCGTATGGAATTGTTGAAAATCCCAATAAATTTTGCCCATTGATTTGGGCATATTCAAAGTTGATTAGTTTTATGGTTGGGTTTTCAATGTCAATTTGTCCTAATTCGTTGCTTAATACGAATATATTGCTTGGTTGAATTCGTCGGTGAACAATATTGTTTTTGTGTAAAATATTTAAAATTTCACAAACTTTTTCACCAATGCGAAGCATAAATTTTGAGTTTCGTAAATGAGGATAATCTCCACTAAAAGCAATAGTTTGCAGGTCAATACCAATCAGTTCTTCACGCACAATAAAAATTCCATCTGTTTCAACTATGCAGTCGTATGTTTGAGCAATGCCAGAATGTAACTTATTGAGGTTGAAATAAAAACTTTGTAGTATGAGTAGGTGTTGTTGATTTTTTATTAGTGAATTGTTTGCTATATAACGAATAATTACATTTTTATCATTCTGTTCACAGCGAGCATGAAAAAGTAATCCTAAGTCATCAGGTTTTATGTCATCTTCGTTAGGTACCGAAAAATCAAAAATATATGAATAATTTTTCCCGATAATTTTTCTTTCCATACGTAATACGAAAAAAAATACTATTTTTACGTGCCTTGCAAATGTAGTAAGATTTATGCGACAAAAACGTTTTTTTATAGCAATAATTGCAACATTGTTTTCTCTGCAGTCTTTTTCTCAGATTGAGCTTGGAGGAACGTGTGGCTTAGGAATTTCAAATAATATTTTTTCGTGCGATGTTGCACCAGAATTGACATATAGAACATTAGAGCATTTGAAATTTGGTGTTTCGCCATTTGTGCTTTATAACAAAGATATGTCGTATGATTATTGGTCAATGGTGTATGGTGGACGTGTATATGCAGAATATCAGTTTGATTTTAATATAGTTCTTCATGCAGAATATGAAATCTCAAATATTTCAAATTCGGAAGGTTGGAATAAAACGGTAACAGCTTTACCTATAGGAATTGGTGGTATTACGGATATATCGGAGCGAATGGCTGCGTATGTTTTAATATTGTACGATGTGCTGTATGACGAAACGTATGCGATTCGGACAAATCCAACAATTCGAGCTGGTGTGAGATATAAATTCTAATAGAGGCGTATTGGATACGACCAAATTTGAAAAATTATGAATCAAATGATTCAAGAAAATATACAAAAAATACAGTCAACACTGCCATCAAATGTGTTGTTGTTGGCGGTTTCAAAGACGAAGCCTAATGAGGATATTATGCAAGCGTATGAGTGTGGCTGTCGTGATTTTGGAGAGAATAAAGTACAAGAAATGACCGCAAAATATGAACAATTACCCAAAGATATTCGTTGGCATTTGATAGGTCATTTACAAACAAATAAGGTGAAATATATAGCACCGTTTGTTTCGCTTATTCATAGTGTTGATTCATTGAATTTGTTGAAAACTATCAACAAAGAAGCACAAAAATGTAATCGAGTAATACCATGTTTGTTACAATTTCATATTGCTACTGAGGAAACAAAATTTGGTTTGTCGTTAGACGAAGCAGAAGAACTTTTGCAATCGCAAGATTTTTTGTCTCTTAAAAATGTTGAGATTTGTGGTGTTATGGGTATGGCAAGTTGTACAGATAATCACCATCAAGTCCGTAATGAATTCAGACAATTAAAGTCAATTTTTGAAACACTGCAAATAAAATATTTTCCAACGCCGTCATTTAAAGAAATTTCTATGGGTATGTCTGGAGATTATCCAATTGCAGTGGAAGAAGGCAGCACAATTGTTCGTGTTGGAAGTTCTATTTTTGGAGAAAGGAAGTACAACAGTGATTAGTGATTGAATAATTCGTAACTCTTTATTTACCCTTCTTTCTTGTGTACAATTCGTTGAAAACTAACGAGTCTTTTATTGTATTGTTTTAATGCTATTCCCTAAATTTGAAGATTGAAGAATATGGGAAAAGGTACGTATAAAACAATTGTAACTCCGACAGAAGGGTTGTTCAAGGATAAAGGAAGTAAGTTCCTTGCGTATGCTTATCCTGTATCTTCAGAAGATGATTTGAAAGGATATTTGGCAGTGTTGCGAAAAGAACATCATGCTGCACGACATCATTGTTGGGCTTATAAAATCGGGAATAACGGAGAGCAATTTCGATGCTCTGACGATGGAGAGCCTTCAAATTCGGCGGGAAAACCAATACTTGGACAATTGGACTCGTTTGGAATTACGAATGTTGCGGTTATTGTTGTTCGTTATTTTGGCGGTATTTTGCTTGGCGTTGGCGGACTTATGCAAGCATACAAGGAGGCTACAAAGGATGCGTTGGCAAAAGCTGAAATAGTAGAAAAGGTGGTACAATCATATTTTGTTGTAAATTTTTCGTACGAACAAAATAACGCGGTAATGAATGTGCTAAAAAGAAGTAGATGTGAAATTCTGTCTCAATTGTTCAATGAATCATGTTCGCTTCGTTGTGCGGTTGCTCAAAATATTGCAGATGAATGTGTTGAATCTTTACAAAAAATAGCGGAGGTACAAGTAGAAAATGGATAGTGAGTATGGTTTGTTAGAAAAATTGTGTAGCATTTCTGCACCATCAAGTGACGAAAGTCGTTTGGCAAACTTTATTGTGGAATATGTAGGAAAAAATAGTTTTGCGTGGCGACACAAACCAAAGGTGATTTATGGAGAGGATTTTCAAGATTGTGTTATGTTGGTGTGGGGTACACCGCGTACTGCAATTGTGGCCCACCTTGATAGTGTTGGATTTATGGTTGGCTACAATAATGAACTAATTCCAATTGGCTCTCCTCAATGTGAAGATGGTACTGAATTAGTCGGATTTCAAGATGGCGTGGAAGTGTCATGTGTCTATCGCCTTACTGATGCTGATATGAAGACGTATGAATCATCTATTGAATTAGAACGAGGAACAATTTTAACATATAAACCAAATTTTAGAGAAAACGATGATTATATTGTATCTCCATTCCTCGATGATAGAGTTGGTGTTTACATTGCATTATTGTTGGCTCAAAAAATGAAACATGGCGCAATAATATTCACAACAGGAGAAGAAACTGGTGCTGGAAATGTGAAATTTTGTTGGCGTTATTTGTACAAAATGTATCATATTCATAATGCTTTGATTTCGGATATTACGTGGATTACCGAAGGTATTGAATATGGTAAGGGGTGTGTTGTCTCTATGAAAGATACTAATTTGCCACGCAGAACGTATGTGGAGAAAATTTTGAATGTAGCAAAGCGTGAAAATATTGCTATTCAGCGCGAAATAGAAACTGCAGGCGGTAGCGATGGCGCTTCGTTACAAAAAATTCCTTATCCCGTAAATTGGTGCTTTGTCGGTGCTGCTCAAGAATTCCCACATTCACCAAATGAAAAAATTTGTAAATCTGATATTGATTCTATGTATTTATTGTATAAAGAATTGATGGAATATCTATAGTGTTAAGAATTAAGAATTTGTGGTATATTGTGTATGCCCTCAAAAGAATGAGAATGAAAAAATTTCTAAAATATACGTTTGTCTCGATTGCAATTATTTTATGTAATGTTGGTTTGTTAAATTCAACCGAACCTGGTAAAGATGCAACGTACCCTTTTATGGGAGCTGATTTGAAATGGGTCGATTCTGTGTTTAATACAATGACATTGGATGAAAAAATAGGACAACTATTTATGGTTGCAGCCTATTCTGATCCTAAGCAAAACAATGCTGTTGCTGTAAAAAAGTTGATTTCGGAAAATCATATTGGTGGTGTCATTTTCTTTAAGGGTTCACCTGTTTTGCAAGCAAAAATGACAAATGAATTTCAAGCTTTATCAAAAATTCCATTGTCTGTTGCTATTGATGGAGAATGGGGCTTGGCTATGCGTTTGGATAGTACTATTGCGTTTCCTCGCCAATTGCAGTTGGGCGCGATTGATAAACAAAATGAATATCTAATAGAAAAAATGGGCGAAGAGGTCGGTCGTCAGTGTGTTAGAATGGGTATTCATATCAATTTCGCACCAGTTGTTGATATCAACAATAATCCGTTAAATCCTGTCATAAATACTCGTTCGTTTGGCGAAGATAAGGGAAATGTGGCTCAAAAAGGATTGTTGTATATGCGCGGAATGCAGTCTCAAAACGTGTTGACCACGGCAAAACATTTTCCTGGACATGGAAATGTTGCGAGTGATTCACATTATTCATTACCAATGGTCAATGGAACCAAGGAAGAACTTGAAAATTTTGAATTGTACCCTTTTAAAAGGTTGATAAATAACGATTTAACTGGTGTGATGATAGCTCATTTGTATGTGCCATCATTGGATAAAACGAAAAATCTTCCATCTACGCTTTCTCAAAAAATTGTAAATGACAAACTTCGTAAAGAAATGAATTTTCAAGGTTTGATATTTACCGATGCGTTGAATATGAAAGGTGTTACTAATTCGTTCCCGACTGGAGAAGTTGAGGTGCGCGCATTGTTAGCAGGAAACGATGTCCTTGAATTTACGTTGGATGTTCCAAAGGCAATAGATGCTATAAAAACAGCTCTCAAAACTGGTCGTATCACGGAAGCAATGATAGATGAACATTGTCGGAGAATTCTTATTGCAAAATCATGGATGAAAGTGCCTGAACGAACTAAAGTTGACTTGAATAATTTGTACGTAGATTTGAATACTCCACAAGCTAAAAATCTTAATCGAAAATTGATTCAATCTTCAATAACTGTGGTAAAAGATTCGAAAGCGCAATTGCCATTTAAGAACTTGGCAGACAAAAAGTTCGCTGTTGTTTCTTTTCAAAAAACTCCATCGTATTTTGTGAAAAAATTACAAAAACAAACAAGTGTAACATTGTTTACTGTTCCTGTTGCCGATTCATACGATGCTACTCTGTTAACCAAAACAATACAAAGTCTTAAATCATACGATGTTGTGGTGTTGGACGTACAAGGTAGTAGTTCGTATCCAAGCAAAAAATATGGCATAAAATCTCTTTTGCCAGAAGTTGTTGGAAAAATTGCCACCATCAACAATGTGGTTATGGTTCTTCATGCAAATCCGTACGCGTTAGATTATTTTAAGAATGTGTTGCCAAATGTAGAAACCGTTGTCGTTTCGTATGATTTCAAGAGAATTGTGCAAGAAATTACACCAGAAGTATTGTTCGGTGCGTTGCCTGCAAGTGGTCATTTGCCAGTTTCGGCAGGTGGATTCAAGGCTGGCGCAAGTGTTGATTATGGTGCAATTGACAGAATTCGTAGTGGAGAACCAATAGAGGTTGGTATGGATGAAAATATTTTGCAAAAGATAGACTCTGTTGTTAATACATTTATTGGTTATGGAGCAATGCCAGGCTGCGAGGTGCTTGTCGCAAAAAATGGAGTGATTGTATATGAAAAAGCATTTGGACTTTTTGCGTACAATTCCACCGATTCTGTGACAGAAACAACTATTTATGATTTAGCATCAGTTACAAAGCCTGCGGCAACAGCAATTTCATTAATGAATTTGTATGATAATGGGAAATTTTCGTTGGAAAAAACTTTGGGCGATTATTTGCCTTATTTACGTGGTACCAATAAAGACACTCTCAAAATTTGTGATGTGTTGACTCATCAAGCTCAATTACGTTCTGGAGTTTCGCTGGTGCCAACATTTATTGCAGATTATGGAAAAGGTAAAAAATCAAAAACTCGTTCTGCCGATTTTCCGTATATGTTGGATTACCAATTGTATATGACAAAAGATATGCAGTACGTAGATAATGTATTTTCTGCAACAAAGGATGCCGATCATCAAATTGAAGTTGGAGCAAACCGATATATGCTTAATTCGTATCGAGATACGGTATTTCGTTTGATTATAGAATCTCCTCTTTTGCCCAAAAAAGAAGTTGAGTATAGTGATTTGGGCTTCTATTTGATGACTGATGTCGTTAAAAATATAACAAACCAATCGTTAGATGTGTTCACATACGAAAATTTTTACGCAAGGTTGGGCGCGTCTTCCTTGGGATATTTACCATTAAAACGATTTGAAAAATCTCAAATTGCTCCAACAGAAACTGATGAGTATTTTCGTCAACAATTGTTACAAGGGTATGTTCACGATAGAGGCGCATCAATTTTGGGTGGAGTAAGTGGGCATGCTGGACTTTTTTCTAACGCATACGATTTAGCAAAATTGTTGCAAATGCTACTGAATGGCGGTGAATATGGCGCTGAGAAATTTTTGGATAAGAATACCATAGAATTATTTACTTCTTGTCCGTTTTGTGAATTTGGAAATAGAAAAGGTTTTGGGTTTGATAAACCTGAACCTGAGGGAAGTAAAAAAATTGACCCAACGTGTAGATGTACATCTCCAAAGAGTTTTGGTCACACGGGATTTACAGGCACGTTATTTTGGGTTGATCCCGATGAATCACTTATTTATATATTCTTGTCAAATCGTGTAAATAGAATCACTCCAGATGCAAAAAACACAATGTTGGGAGATTCTGCTTTGCGACCAAGGATTCAACGTATTGTATATGAATCAATTATATAAGCTGTTATGTCTGAAAATATAAAGGATATTTTAAAAGAGTTGGCGGAAACAAATCCGTTGTGTCTCAATATCATTGAAGAACAAATTGATGTTGAGGTTCAAATGAATTATTTTAAACGTGCAAATATGCTGAGGAAACAGGTTGTTACCCTTGACGAAACATTGGCAAAGGTTCCAATTTTGTATGATGTTGATGCTCGTTTGGAAGAGAAAAGAGATGTTTTGGTTCAATTGGCAACATTTGAAGAAGTGGAAGCATTTCGAATTTTGGAAAAATTTAAGGATGATGCCGAAGGCGAAATAAAGCTTTGGGCAGCAATGGCTTATCGAGAAAGTAAGATGCAGTTGCAAGGCTCGTTATTGGATCAAAATCAAATTTTAATTGCATCGGGATTGGGCGGAAAAGGTACTAGTTTACGATACTTTGTGGTTCTTGCAAAACGTGATGATACGCCTTTTACAGAATTTCAGGAAAAAGTATTACGAGAAGAATTGGTCGATGCGGTTGAAAATTATCAGGCTGAGTTGGAATCTGTTGAGATTGTTGACAATTACGCAAAAATTATTGTGCTTATCCCGCTACAACAAAGTGTATCGGATTTGATTAGCACTGTTGGTACAGAATGTTACGAATATGGTGATTTCTTGCGTGAGCAAGTGGTGATAACAAATGTACGTATATTCTCTGATTCTGAAATTGAAGATATATTGACAGGAAAAATGGATGAGGACGACTTGGTTGCTCTCGATGATACGCATTTGCCGTATTTTGATGTTGATGATGATGAATTTGATGACGAAGATGCAGATGATGAGAATGATGATGATTTAGACGAATAAATCGTTGATTACATTTTATGAGGAAACAATAACTGAATACTTGATTCTCATAATTGAAAGGTATAGGCAAAAAAAAGAGACACGCTTTGGTGTCTCTTTTGGGTTTTGAAAACAAACAGAAAAACTAACTACAATTATTATTTACCTTTTTTTGCTTCCAATTGTTCTAAAGCCGTTTTTTGTGCTTTGTAACTTCAAATTAGAAGTGCAATTTTTATTCAAGTAGTAGAACAAAAAAAAGGAAGGATTGCTCCTTCCAAGAATAGATTAATTATTTTTGTTTTACTATGTACAAACAATTAACCCGAGAGCAAAGATATACAATAGATATCTTACTCAAACAAAAACAGAGAAAAAAAGGTATTGCACAGGCAATAGGTGTTCATCCATCCACGATTACACGCGAAATAAAGCGAAATAAATGTAAACGAGGAGGATATAGTTATGAAATGGCGAACGAATTATCAGAAGAACGAAAATTTCGATTGCCAGGAAACCGAACAATACCAGAGCATATCAAAAACAAGGCGA
>JAZRVS010000012.1:0-2528 GCA_045599365.1 Bacteroidales bacterium | reverse complement strand
TGTTGATATAAAAAAATATGAATGGTATGTGATAGAAGAAGGTGTACCTACATTAGTTGCGACACATAATTCAAGTTCTTTGACTGATATTTTTTCACAATCTGCAGAAATAGGTACTGGAAAAACTGTAAAGGTTGTTGTTACAGATGAGAATGATTTACAAGCCGATGTTACTTATGAAATTAACTGTGGACCTGTAATTGATCCTATTATGGCCCCTGTTGAAATTTGTCCTGATAGTAAATTGTCAATGGATGTGCCGTTATATACTACAACTAGTGATATAAAATCAGAAGGTTGGGAGGTTGCACCATCGGCAACTGCAACGTCAAGCGAATGGGATCCATTATCTTCTTTGGATAATTTGCCAGTTGATTATAAGAATAGGTATATTCGCTATTATGCAGAAAACGCTGATGGTCGTGGTAAAAGTAATGCGGTTCAAATAACCATGTTTGATGAACCCGTTGTTGATCCTATCTTTGTTGATGATATTTGTAAAGGAGAAGGATTTGTTTTAGATGAGCCAAATGTAACATATGATGCTTCTAGAGTTTCTGAGAGTTGGCAATATGCAAAACAAAGTGATTTTTCTGATGCAACCACAATTCCTGTAACAGTTTCAGAAGCGGATACATATTATATAATGTATACAGTTACAGATGCATGTACGTCAAAAACTGTATCTACAACGGCAATAGTAAGTAATCCAAGCATTTCCGTTATAGAATATAAGACATATATGCGTGTTGCAGGTACGCAACAAAAAGTCGCAGATGCTCCTATACTAGATACCAAGTGTGTTGGAACTTTAGTTTATACTATTACATTGGGAAATACAGAGTATTTTACAATAGATGCAGCAACTGGTGTAATTACAATGACTGCAGAGGCAACGGTAAAAGGCGGTTATCCTCTCACTGTCACAATATATGATGCGTCAACTAAAACTACTGTTAATTATGACTTAACGATTACGTTGACAGAAGAACCAACAATGTCTATGGAATGTCCGACACCTTCTGATGTCTATGTATATACGAATTATCAGAAAACGTCTCTTGAAACAGTTATAACAAGTAACTTTGTTAACGAAGATGTACAAATTAGTGTTTCAGGATCTGCAGCAACATATTTTGATATAACCCCTACAACTGTTGAAAAAAACACAGCTAATGTTCCTGTTCAAATAGAGCAAAATAAATATTTCACTGGTGTAGGTGACTATACATTGAAGTTAACAGCAACAACAGAATCTCTATCTCAGGAATGTGAGGTAAAGATTCATACAAAACAATTGCAAATAACAGAGTATATTAATGACCAAACTAACTGTAGTAGGGATGCAAGTTCGTTGATTATTTCTGTAACAGGTGAAGATCCTAATTTGCCAATATCGTATCAATGGTATAAGGTGGGTACTCCAAGTGAACCTGTAGTAGGTGCAACAAGTAGTACATTTAAACCAACAGAGGATGGCGGATATTATGGTGTTGTAATGGCTGGTGGTTCAGAAATTTATTCAACAACAGTTTCAAATGTTTTCTTTGTTAAAGATGTTCCAACATTAACATTTAAAACAGAGGTTCCTACTGAAATATTCTGTACAGAAGAGCTTGGAGTTGAAATGGAAGTAACATCTCCAGACGACGAGGATGTAACAACTGACTATAAGCGTTTTTGGTGGATTAATGGAAGCCGTGCTGATGGTTTGACAGCTACAGGTGTACATACATTTACATTTAATTGTGAGAAAGAGGATTATGTAACACGATTAAGTGCATATATTATGGATAATGCATCAGGTTGTACAATATTGGCATCAAAAGATGTAACAGTGAAAAAAATGGCCAATACGTATTACTATCGTGGTCCTGTAGCTTCAGATTATAATGCAGGAACATACAATAAAGATTCTTGGGGGTTAAATGATCCAAATAACTGGTGTACTGAAGAAAATGGTACAGCGGGAAGTTGTACTTCTCCTACAAATTTCACGGAGTCAGCAAGTAAGTACATTATTAATAAGGATAATGTGGTGTTGAAAGCAGATCAAACATGGGAAGTTTCAGGTGTTGGCTCTACGATAGTTGTAAGTAATGGATTTTTTGACAAGAGTGCATTGGAAGCAGCTGGAACAGGTTGGACAACAAATACGAATTCGTATGGTTATAAACCAGGTCAATATTTTGAATTTGCCAGTGCGTCAATGAATGGTAAGAATCAGGTTGAACGAATGACATCTGTAGCGTCAAAAGACTACAGAGATAATGCAAAGGTAGTCACTATAGAAGGTACATTGAATACATCCGACAATGTTAAGGTCGATGTGAATCATGGTGGTTCATTAACTATTGCCACTGATAAAGGTAATTTTGATCTTGGTATTTTAGTTGCAGATGAAATTACTCGAGTTGATGGTAATTCAAATGGATATTATAATGTTTGTGTAAATCCTGGTTCAAGTGTAACATATACAGGTGATGGAACGAAAAATATTAGAGAAGCCGTTTATTCTCAAGTATATA
>JAZRVS010000011.1:0-20166 GCA_045599365.1 Bacteroidales bacterium | reverse complement strand
TATTACTTTCGTTATAGAGCTTTGATAGCAAAATGTAACTTCAGGATATTATCTTACAAATTTCGATAACAAACGAATGTATTGGACTTGGTATCCACCACTTACTTCGCTCACAGACCAAGCATTAATTGGCCAACCATTGTTCATATCAAGATACGATTTTTGTGCAGGTTGGTGTTTCAAAGGCTTTATATCAATTTCAAAGCAGCGTGAATTGTTGTAATCGCTTCCGCAATTATTTGGACAACATTGATCCCAATCGTATTCTAAATTTGGCCCACCAGGAACAAAACCAGGAACAGGACCGTATGTTGAAACGCCAACTTCATCCCATTTTTTGTTGCCATCGCAGAACCAACCATGGTATATTTGACGAACACTATTTTCTGCTCCAAAAGCAGACATATTTGTCAAATAGCATTTATTTAGTGGATTAACGCCATGCAGATAGTGAATATAGCGAGCAGCATAATTTTGTGCTTTGTCTTTCATTTCTGGCATTACATCGTATTGATACAAATTGTAATATATGGAACCTTGTTTAGATTTTGTTCCGTTACTTCCCCAAACGTAGTCTTTTTGACAAGCCAAATAGGGATCTTCATCATCTCGGATGGCGAAAAGATTACAAATTGTGTCAATTCCTAATTCGTACGAGTATTTAATTTGTTTTACGACATCAGGAGTTGCATTTGGTAATTTTGTGTAATACAATAGCATATCTTGATTTAATTCTCCAAATGGGAAAACCAACCCCCAAGCAACTAAGCGAGTGTTTTTGTAATTTGCATCAAAATATTCTTGATATTGTATATCTTGAGTAGCATCAAATAGTCGTAACGAAGCCAATACTTTTAATTCTGATTTATGCATTGGATCTGTAATTTCTTGTTGCCCAGCGGCAAGACCTTCGGTTCCGTGTTCTGCACTATTGTTGAAAAAGTACACATCAGGATTAGCGTTGGCCCAATTCCATGCACGAATGGCTGCATCTTTCATTTTTGTTGCAAAATCTTTGTCGTATTTAGCAAAAATTTTTGCTCCGTACGCTAACGCTCCCGCAGCTGATAAACTAGCAGAAGTACTAGGATTTCCCCAAAATGTTGGCTCTGTGTTCGATGAAGGTGGCGTGCCGTAACCTGCATGAACAACAGAAATGAACGAACCAGTTTGTTCCATTTCCAAACGAAGAATGTGTTCTAATCCCCAACGAACTTCATCAAGAATGTCGGGGATACCATTACCAGATTCAGGAATACCAAAATCGTCAGTCCACGCAATTGGATTTTCTTCATACGAAAGTAACAAATATTCTATGTAATCGCACGTCCAATTGGTGTAACGATTAAAATCACCAGCATCGTACCACCCACCGTGAACGTCTTTTGCTGTTGCTGCGTTGTCCTTATCCATCCAACTACGAGCTTCTAAATCTTGTCCTGGCCAAATATGACTTGCTTCATCAGCCCAATGACCAGCATATCGTTCGTCTTTTCTAAAACCAGAACGTTGGTAAAAGAATGTCCTAACTGCCTGACGAAGAATGTCTTTGTACACATCGTTAGAAATGGTAAACGTGTACGATTTTACGTTATTGGAAACATCTAAAATATAATATTCTCCATCAACTTGAATAGATGAAAAATCAAATCTCCACGCTTTGTCGCCACTACTTTTGTCGGTTGCACCGTTGTTCCAAGCGACAAGTGAACCCGTGAAAACTTTTTTGCCAGTTTTTGCATTAACAACAGCATATTTTTTCCCTGGAGAAAAAGATTCTTTTGCGTCAAAACCAACTTTTGGACAACGAATAACAGCGATTTTTTCTGCCTCTGGAAGATATCCAAATTGGTCAACTACAATGTATTTACTTTCTGTTTGTGCAAATAAAAGACACGGAACAAATGCTACAATGAGTAATAAAAAGCGTTTCATATAGTTAGAATTTTTACAAAGATACGAATTATAATTATTCAGGAAATTTATACAGATAAGAAATAGAATTTTGATTCGCTTAAGAATGTTTTATTTTATTATTTTTAATATTTCCGCACTTGCTACTTGATTCTACTTATGATAGTATTGAGGATGATTTACCTTTTTGAATTTTGAAATTATAGATTATCTATTATTGGTGTCCGCTAAATTTTTGGGGACAAGGGAAAAATAGGTTGAATTTCTATTGCGGAGGTTTAGCCTTTTCGTGCAAATTTTGTTTTTTTGAAAAAAAACACTTACAATTTCTTGTAAGTGCTTCTTTATCAACGAGCGAGAAACGGGACTCGAACCCGCGACCCCAAGCTTGGGAAGCTTGTGCTCTACCAACTGAGCTACTCTCGCTTAATTTTTGCAAATGTACTACTTCTTTTTTATTCCGCAAACGACAATTCTTTCAAAATATTTTCTGCTTTGCCAAATTGTTCAAGACAAAACAAAATGTAGCGTATATCCACAGAAATATTTCGGCAAGAATTTTCGTCATAGTAGTAATCACTTACAGTTCCTTCCCAATTTCTATCGAAGTTGATGCCAATCAAGTTGCCATTTGCATCAAGAACTGGCGAACCCGAATTTCCTCCTGATGTTTGATTGGTTGCAATGAAATTCATTGTCAGAACGTCTTTGGCATACGTACCAAAGTTTTTGTCTTTCAACATTGTAATGAATGTATCATTAGCTTTGTAGTGTTTTGAATCTTTATTGATTTTTTCTACAAATTCCAAGTCGGTGGTATTCCATAAATAGTTGGTTGAGTCTGTTCCTGCGGTTGTTGTAACAGTATATCCACGAACTTGCCCATACGAGATGCGCATTGTGTAGTTTGCGTCGGGATACATTGGTTTGTCGTTGTTATAAGCCAGCAATGCTTTATTCAGCCAACAATAAACACTGTCATATCGAGCTTTTTCTCTATAGTATGCAGGAAATAAATCGGTATTCAACACTGTAAAAATATCTTCTGCCAATCTATATAATGCATCATTCTTATGTAGATAGTCTCGAACTTTTTGGTCATCTTCATATTTTTTCTTTCTGTTTATCATTTTTTGGAATTTTGATGCTCGTTCAAAATCAGTGAAAACACTTCTATTGAAGACAGAATCTTCAAATTGAGACTGTATTTTGTTGGATACATCTTTGTGACCTTTTGAAATTTCTGAAATCATTCGCTGGAACATTGGAATCCGTTTTGTTGTATCATCTTCGAGTTTGGTTGCTTTAATAGCCATTAAAGTTAACACGGATTGCTCTATTTCTGGATTGTATTTCTCCATTATGTCAAGAAATTTATCACTTCGGATATAATCCAAATTTGGCGAAGAGGCAGCAATACTTGGCGATAGTAACGTTTTCATTCTCCAAAGACCTTCCAAGTACATTACTAATTTCGCGTACGTTTTGTAATAATCTTTACAAACCGAATTATAAAGTGATAAGTCATATTCGGCAAGTTCATTACCCGTTTCTTTCCATTCTTTTGATTTTTGATTCAACCAAACACCAAAATCTGCATCGTGTTTAACTCGTTTGTCGTTAACGCGTTTTATACCATAATTTTCGCCTAACCACTTTTTGTAATAATTTGACAAATAAGAGTAGAGTGCATAGCATTCTTCGTATTTTTTGTCACTCTGCGACATATATTCAACAACTGGCTGCAGACGAATTTCACGCATTGCAATTTGAATATTATTTAATTCCGTAATCATCTTCAATTCTTCGCTTGTTCCATACATTTTTGTTTCGGCAGGGAAACCAAGAACCATAGTGAAATCACCTTCTTTAACACCATTAGCATTGATGTCTAAATATTTCATTGGTTGAACAGGCTTGTTGTTTTCGTACACGCGAAGTAATGCGAAATCTGCATCGTTGCGAGGCCACATCCAGTTGTCTTCTCCACCACCAAATTGCGAGATTTCGGCTGGCATAAATGCAACTAATCGAATGTCTTTGTACGTTTTAGTTTTGAGTAGAAAATATTGATTTCCAGAGAAAAACTCTTCAATAGAAAATTGATATTCTTTTGTGGAATCTTTGGTAATAGAATCCGATATTTGTTTTAATTGAAGACCTTGTTTTTGCATTGTAGTAACAATTTCCGTTACGTCGTACATTGCCATCATTAAATTTGCTTTTAGGCGAGTAGTTGGTATTTCTTCAGATGTGTCTTTGGCAAAAAATCCGTCTTGTAAATAATTTTGACCGCCTTCGCACGCTTTAGAAATTTGATATTGTACACAATGGTAATTAGTGAGAACCAAACCATCATTTGAAAGAAAACAACCCGAACAACCCATTCCAATTTGTATAACAGAATTCGTCAAACAAGCTTGATTGGCGCTATAAATTTGTTCCGCAGTTAATTTGCATCCTTGAGCTTGCATATCTGGCAAGATCTGTTGTTCTATCAGTGTTGGAAGCCACATTCCTTCTGACGCAGAAGCTTCTCGTATTGTGAAACAAAGAGAAAACGAAAAAATGAGTAAGAACAAGAAAAATTGTTTCTTACATCGGTTGAAGTGATATGAATCCGTGTAACTGAAAAATAATAATATGTCGTTTTTTGAAAATATCATTTTAATCGTTTAATGAATCGGCAACAATTTCGGCAATGTCTTTTACTTGAGTATCAACACCTTTTACAAATGTTTTTTTGCAAAGAGGACACGCTGTCGCTAAAACGTCTGGTTCTTGTTTTAATAACACATTTAATGTTTCTGTTTTTATTACGTTTCTATCTGACATAGAAAGACTTAAGTCGCCAAGAGAGCCACTACAACAAAGTGATTGAACTTTTTCTTGTTGCGTTGATTGTAAATTTCCAGCCATACGAAGCAAGTCGCGTGGTTGTTCATACACACCGCAACCTCGACCAAGTTCACAAGGATCGTGGTACACAATCTTTTTCTCTGACTTTTTGATTGAAATTCGTCCTCTATCAACTAATTCTTTGAAATATTCCGAATGGTGTTTTATGGTAATTTGACCTAATTCGTAATCGTCTTTGAAAACTTTGTAACAAATAGGACAAGAAACCAATAAAATTGGAGCTCCAGAATCAAGGATTTTTTCTCGATTGTATGCAATCAATTTCTTGGCAGCTTCGTATTGCCCAGCAAGCATCAATGGACGACCGCAACAAGCACCTTTTTCCTTGTCCATAAATTGATAGTTTACATTCGCTTTGTCTAACACTTTCAAAACCGATTTTTTTATACCTGGAGTCATATGAGTCATACAACCTGCAAAGTAAATAATTTCTGGCTTTTTGTCAACAATTGTTGGCGATTCAATTGGAAGATTTTGCAAAAAAGAATAATTTGAATTGTATTCTTTAGTAGCTCGAATTCGTTGAGAAATACGCAAATCATTCAAATTGATGTTTACAGGACAGGCTTGTTCACAACGTCCACACAACAAGCAGTTAAATAATTTTCGGTCTGTTAAATTTTGGTCTCGAATATTTTTAAGAATATAAACCGACTGGTTGTTAGAGATATTGGAAATGTGCATTTGACACACGTCTATGCAAACACCACAACGAGAACAAGAATATACTTGAATACGCGAATACGAGTTAAATTCTTTTTTCAATTTGATTCCATAATTTCTCAAAAAGATATAGACAATTTCAGTTAAGATGTGCATATAACGAGAAAATGGCATACCAACGAAAAACAATCCTAAGCTAATAGAATATGCCCACCATAAATAGTTTTCCATTTGTTGGTTTACGTTCAGCCAAACGAACAAATTTCCTAATGTGTTTGTTAAAAATCCGCCGTTGTCGTAAATAGCTGCTGTTGCGCTTTCTGCCAATAATCGAAGTGGAAAAATGAACCACAACGAGATCATTGCAATTTTGTCTAATGGTTTTAGCTTTGTCGTCTTTTTTATTCCAAAAATTTTACTATTTATGCGTTTTATGTATGCCAACAACACACCACTCAAAACAAATAAAAGCAGAAAATCCATTAAGTTTGCCATAAAGCGTTCGCCAGGAAACCAGTCGTGGACGAAATATTGAAAAAAGATTGGATACCATGGATATGCAAATCCAGAGCCTGAGTACATAATCCATTCAATGTGTCCAAAAACAATCAATAAAAACCAGCCAAAAGCAAGACTCATGTGCATATATCCCAAGAGTGGACTACGACGAAATATATTGCGATGGAGTAGTCCTTCTCGAATACTTTCCCAAATGGCAATGAGCGTTCGCTTTGTAAAAAAGCTATGAAAAATTCGCATCTTGTCAATTTTTGACAATTTTGATATCCACAAACCGTATTTTATGAATAAAACGGCAAAGAGGAATGTCATGCCAAGTGTAAAAGGAAGTATAAAATAGTTTTCCATTATTTCCTGTCTTTAATGTCAAAAATTGTTAATCCTTTCTTTATCAGCATAACGACATTGCGTGTGTTGATGCCTCGAGGACATTCCAACAAACATTTTCCACACAACATACATTTATCTATTTCGGTGTGAATATGTTCCAAATCACCTAAGCGAATTTGCAGATTTAATTTCCGGATATTGAAATTTGTTAGATTTCCTGCACTGCAAATTGCTGTACAAGAACCACACGATAGGCAAGAATGAAATGTTGGTTCGTTTTCGAGAACATACTTTATGAGCCGATTGTCTATTTTGTCATAATCAACGGCTCGTGATTTTGTTGGTGTGAAACCAAAGTTTTTCATAGCGTTGAATTAATAAAATAGTCTCTTACAGCGAATGCTGCTGATTTTGCGTGATTTATTGTATCGAAAATAGACATTGGTCCTATGCTTGTTCCTGCTGTAAATAAACCATGAATATTTGTCTCATTTGATGCGATATGATGGTCAAGAGGCTTTACAAAACGATTTGGCGCACATTGCAAACCACACGATTGTTTAAATAATTCAGTACTTTTGGTAGCTTCCATACCAACCATCAAAACCAACATGTCAACTTGTATTCTACAAGGTCGAGCTGCTAATGTGTCTTCAACTTTCAATTGCAATGTTCCATCGGCATTTTCGCCAACTTCGGACAAACGTCCACGAATAAATTGCACGTGATATTTTTCTTGAGCTTCACGATACATTTCTTCAAAACCTTGACCATACATACGTAAGTCCATGTAACAACAAAATACATCGGCTTGAGGAAATAATTGTTTTAGGTGAATTGCTTGTTTTACTGCAGTTACACAACACAATTTTGAACAATAGTGATTGCCAGATTTTTCATCGCGAGACCCTACACAATGAATAAATGCAATTTTTTGAGGAACTTTTCCTGTTGGTGTTAAAAATTCTTGACCATTCAATTGCTTGAATTTCTTTTCCAAATCAGCAGATGTCAATACGTTGTCATAAATTTTGTATCCGTATTCTTCTTTTCGCTCGGCATTGAATACCGAATATCCCGAAGCTAAAACAACACTTTTACTACGAAAAACAACATCGCGCGAAGTTTGAATTTCAAACGTGTTGTCTTCCAATTTCTTTAGCGAAATGACATTGGTGTTTAGGTATATTGTTAACGCACGTTTTCGAGTTTCATCGGTGTAGTGCGTAATAACCTCGGAAGCAGAACGAAATGTTGGAAATAAAGAATCCCAATTGTTTACGTTGCCACCAATGTTTTTTTCTTTTTCAACAACTACTGTTTCATAGCCCATATCTTGTAATGAACAAGCAGTTTCTATTCCAGCGATTCCGCCACCAATTATTAAGACGTCTATCATAATGATTAAGTTTTCAGGTATCAGATATCAGTTTTCAGTTTTAATTTCTTGATATATGCCATAATCATACATCGAATTTCTTTTATTTCATTTGTTAATTTAACATAGTCTTCATTTGTTATGTACTGTAAATCCTTGGCCAGTAATAATTCATATTCAACTTCGGATGCTGAGCCAACAGAAATCTGTAAAAACCTAGCAAAATCAACGTCAGAACCTCTACCTGAACCTTCAGCAATATTTGTCGGTATTGAATACGATGCTCGACGAAGTTGAGATGTCAAACCAAAGATTTCCGATTTTGGAAATTCTTCCGTCAACTTATATATCTCTATAGTAAGTTTATGACTTCGTTCCCAAAATTGTAATTTATGAAAATCCTGCATACTGACAACTGACAACTAAAATTTCACTTTTAAATTTGTCGGCCTTTCTGGCATCGGCATTTGATTTCCGTTTTTGTCCAAATATTTTGCTTTTGGGTCGTATTCAATGCCCATTTTGTCTAACAATGATTCACACTGAACTTGGTGCATTTGCAATCCCAAATCCCATGGGTTGTAACCAAGCACCAAACCTGCCATTTCTTCGTAGGTCAAAACAGGAATTCCGTATCCGTTTTCATCGTATGTTAAGCCTTCCATTTCCGCCAATGTGTATTGCCATTTGTCCATAAACATTGAGCAACCTGGGCAATTGGCTACAATAAAATCTGGCTTATATGGTTTCATTGATTCTAGTTTCTTTTTCGTATTTGAAACAGAATAGCCACGATTGGCTTGTACCAAATAATTTCTGAAGCCAAAACCGCAACAATGACGGCGTTCAGGGTAATCAACTACATTTCCGCCCCACGATTCAATCATTCCACTCAAAACTTGTGGAAATTCAGCACCACCAACACCTTTGGTCGGAAACATTTTTGCGTAGTGGCAACCAATGTGTTCAACGACACGCAGTGGCTCGCCAGTTTTTACATTGATTAACTTATACTTTGCTTTTTCAGCAATATCGTCGCGGAATTTGTAAATAACATCGCTTGTGTGAGCTATGTTTTTCGGAACATTAAATTCTCGCTTTGTTGCTTTGTACAAATACTCACGAATTTTTTCCAATTGTTCGGGAAAATGTTCCCACAAATCTAATATCTCCGTGTAAATACCAAAAGATGTAACACACGAAATTGCTACATTTTCCAAACCAGCTTCTGTCATCAATGCAAAATGACGAGCGACAACAGTTTGAATTGTATCAAATGGAACAATATCAGAGTGATAGCCAATGCCCGTACATGTTGTGTGATTTGGGTCATCGAAAATATTTTTACCTAATTCTTCTCGTAAAATTCGAAGAAATGTAACTTCCGATGCAGGGAAAAAATTTTGGCGGATGCAACTTCGAGCATAATAGTAATTGTTGTCCGCAATTTCCTTTTGATATGAACTCCAAATTTGTTTTTTACCTTCTACATTCATAGTTTTAATCTTGGTGTTCGTTACTATTATACGTAAGTACGTGTTGCAAATACTCGTTATTGTTTTCGTCTGTACCCAAATGCATTTCTTCTGCTTTTTTCTTTGAATTGTCTTCTATCACGTCGTACAATTCTTGACCGCCAGTAACCTTAAAGATTTCAGCTAATTCATCAAGATTTTTCTGATGAATTTTTCGCATTGCGCCAGCACCGTCTTTATACAAATTCGCACCTAAACGATCGTATAAAGCTTCTTTGTTTTGTACCGTCCATTCCCAAATAACGCCTTGTTCTGGGTGAAGTTCTGGTTTGACCAAATTGGGATGAACGCAGTATCCATATTTCAATATGCTTTCGCCAATAGTTTTCTTTAATCCGTACTGCTGACGACCTTTTTCGCTTTCGGTGAAAAAGCCACATTTTTGAGATAATGCACGCAAAGCTTGAATTATCATCCCTGCCGCATTGCCTCGTGGGCAGCGTGTTTTGCAAGACATACATTGACCGCAATACCAAATTGTATTAGATTTCAGTAAATGTTCAATTTCCTCGTTGTTCCGACGTTGAACCGTCGTTACAATCATACGCGGATCGTAGTTATAAAATTCCGCGGCAGGACAAATTGCACAGCAAACACCACAATTCAAACAAGAATGTAACGCCTCCTGAAAACGAACGTCCTTTTCTAATTCAGCAACATAATCCATATAGCAATATGCTAAATCTATTTTACCACAGACAAATTTGAGAAAAAAAACTTGCTTATTTAGTGGTGCAAAAACGTAAATTCTGACATACGTATTTATACGTACTTATGAAAGTTTGGAATTAAGAGGGTAGAATTAATAGTTGCTAAGTTTGTCGGAGTTATCTCTCAATTCTTAATGATGATTTTGGGAAAGTTATTCTCATTTTTTACTTGACAAACTGAAACATTGCAGTATAATTGGTTGAAGATGTTCTTCATAAGTTTTAAGGTTTGTTGTTTTGTTTGGCTCCTGTGCGTTTTTCGTGCAGGAGTTTTTTATTTTTTGTACCATAGATTGACACAAAAATAATTCTTGGTATATTTACAAAAATATAAAAAAAGATAGTATGAAAGAGTTGAAATGTCCAAAGTGTGGAAATGTATTCCAAGTTGACGAAGCTGATTATGCATCTATAGTTAGTCAAGTAAAAAATGCTGAGTTTGAAACAGAATTAAGTCATCGTTTGGCAGAATTAGAAGATAAGAAAAAGGCAGAACAACAATTGATGTCTGTAAAAGCAGAACAAGATTTTCAAAAACAACTTGCACAAAAAGAAAAAGAAATTGAAGCCAAGAAAATAGAACTTGAACAATTGAAGTCGTTAAAGGAAAGTGAACTTTTAAAGGTAAAGAATGATTTGGAAACCGAAATAGTTCAATTGAAGACGAAGTTGGAAAATAGCGAAAATCAAAAGCAAAATGAGTTGGCTGTGGCTGTAGCAAAAAAAGATCTTGAAATAAATGCATTGCAAGCAAGGATTACTCAAAATGATAGTAATTTAGAATTGGCTCTACAAGCAGAGCGTTCTAAAGCCCAACAATCACTTCAAGATAAGGAAAAAGAAATAGTTGAATTGCGTAATGCAAGTGAATTGGAAAAACAGCGTGCGCAAATCCACGAAAGTGAACTTGATAAATCACACCAATCGGAACTTCGAAGAATGCAAGAACAAATAGATTATTACAAAGATTTGAAAGCAAAAATGTCCACGAAAATGGTGGGTGAAACATTGGAGCAACATTGTAGTATTTCGTTTGAGCAATACATACGTCCTTTGATGCCAAATGCGTATTTCAATAAAGACAATGAAGTGCTTGAAGGTACAAAAGGAGATTTTATTTTCCGTGATTCAGAGGATGGAGTAGAATATATTTCGATTATGTTCGAAATGAAAAACGAAATTGACACTACAAGTACAAAACATAAAAACGATGACTTTTTGAAAAAATTGGACGAAGACAGAAACAAGAAAAAATGTGAGTTTGCTGTACTTGTGAGTCTTTTGGAACCCGACAACGAATTGTATAACAATGGTATTGTAAACAAAAGTCATCTGTATCCAAAAATGTATGTGATTCGTCCTCAGTTCTTTGTGCCATTTATTAATTTACTTGTTCAAGCGTCTAAAAAGAGTCTTGACTATAAAAAAGAATTGATAATTGCACAAAACAAAGAAGTTGACGTAACTAATTTTGAAAATCAATTATCGGAATTTAAAGATAAATTTGGTAGAAATTATCGTCTTGCAAGCGAGAAATTCGGTGCTGCAATAGCAGAAATTGATAAGACAATAGAGCATCTTATGAAAGTCAAAAAAGAATTGCTCGGTAGTGAAGACAATTTGCGTCTTGCAAATGATAAAGCTACAGATTTAACAATTCGTAAGTTGACGTACAATAATCCTACAATGAAACAAAAATTTGATGAGGCTCGTAAGTAGTTGGATGACAATTTTTTGTTCGTGTTAGTCGTTAAGCCTTATTCCCACACAATTTCTGTGTCGGATGAGGTTTGTACGAAATATGCTTTCCCTGGTTGTAGTTCCGTAACGGGTGAATCAGATAAATCTTTTATATCGGTTATTGTCGCTGGTAGGGTAGATGTTAATTTGCTGACGTTTTGTGGCACACCAACAAAATTCCAACCAGATTTTAAAGTAGTTGTGTAGTTTTTCACAGGTGTCCCTTCTATTGCTATAGATTGTGCGCTATTCATGTAGATTAAATAGCCTTCGCCAATGTTGAATGTTGTTATGCTTTGTAATTCAGTTGGTTTCCCAGAATAATAGAAGCCATCATTGTTTTTAATAATGTTGAAATCAACATCGTTCAATATAGAAGCAAACGTGTTGTCGGTTGGTTCTACGTAAATAGAAATTAGGTTCCAACCAGCATCAAGAGAAATTGTTTGCTCTTCGGTATTTTTTATTACTGATACGGTAATTTCTATGGCATCGCTTTCGCAACCTAATATTGTTTGTGAAACAAAATATCTTGCTGTCTGCTCGCTTGTCGTTGGTGGAATAGGTGCATTTTTTAACGGATTTTTATCTGCATCGTACCAATTGAGCGTTCCAGTTCCAGTAGCCGAAAGTGTAGTAGCTTCATCGCCTACAGCATATTGAATTTCTGTTGTTGTTGTTGGTACGTCAGTGCCAATCGTAGAAAATGTTTCGGTAATATAATCAGAATAATTTCCTGCTTCATCGTAGGCGCGGACGAGTATTTCGTAATCGGTTTTGCACGTTAAGTCTGATAGTTCAATAGATCGAGTTGTAGTTGTTTGTGTTTCCTCATTCACAGTAACTTCGTAGCCTGTAACACCAACATTATCGGTCGCTTCGGGCCAAGAAATTGACATTGCATTTTGCACAATGTTGCTTGCTGTGATTGTCCCTGACAAAATAGGGGATTCGTCGTCAATCGGTTCAGAGTTCATCACTCCACAAATCACTCCACGACCAACCGTACTCATAAAAACAGTGCCGTAAACAGCCATATCGCCAACCACAAATTGCCCATTTCCTGGTCCACCAAATTGATGTAAATCGTCATTGATTCTTACCCACGAACTACCAGCATCATCGCTTCTATACAAACCTTCTTTCCCAGAAACAGTTCCCCAAATATATACAGCGGGAAATGTTTTTCCTGTTGCAGCCTTACCAAATCCGACTGCATTACATGTGGAAACACCATCTAATTTTGAAAAACTTGTCGCTGAATTTGTTGACCGATACAATCCATTGGAACCGCAAGGAGCCCAAATATCGCCTTCAACGCCAGGAACGGCTCTCATTTTGAAATAACTTGAATACCCTGTAGAACCTTTAGCAGAGAAATTTTTACCACCATCGGTAGAAACATATACCGTATTCCCATTAGTAACGTAAAATTTATTGGAATTTGCCCCGTCAGCAACAGGATAAGCCCCATTGATTGAGAGTCCGTTGCATTGCGACCACGAACCACCGTTGTTTGTTGAATAGAACACTCTATTGCTTGTTCCATCATACGAATAGCCGTTAGAAGAATTTGGACAATGAAGAATAATAGAGCCATTTGCAGAAACAGCAACGTGTCCGCTACCTTCGTTGCCCGTAGAGCAATACTTCCACGTAGCACCTTTATCAGTTGAATATTGTACGAATGGCGACTTGCTCCCTGTTCGAACCACCAATGAACCATCAACAGCAGCAGCAACACCATGAGTTGTCCCCATTTCTGGAGTGTGAACTGTTGCGGGATAGGTGTCGTAAGAACCATTATTTGCCATATACAAACCACCATCGTAGTCACCAACAACTGTTATAACTTGTCCACTTGATAAACTTACAATATCGAGAGGAACAGTTTCTTCGAGACCTTTGACCATAAATTTCAATTTCATTTTTGTCGTGTTGAGGTTATCGCTCATAAACAAACCATTCCCAGAAATGAAAAAGGCTCTATTAGCATTGAAAGGATCGAGCGTGGCGCAACCAGTCCAATGCATAGCGTGGTCTTTTACCCACGGAACAGAATTTGCGTCTAAATCGACCTTACAACTCGAAAACATTGATGTCCACGAAGAACCTAAATTGTCACTTATAAAGATTTCATCGCCCCAAGTTGCTGTTTGCCAATCATATAAACCGTCCCACGATTGCATTTTGTAACAGCCAACACTCGAAACAACAATTCGATTTCCTACGATAGAAATCCCACCGTAGTTGAAATCAGACGTATTGTTTGAAGGCGAAATATTTGTCCACGAACCATCGTATTTATACACGTAACCGCTAGCCGAATTTATACTTGGTCCAGCGCCATTGGCGTATGTGACATACAACACGCCATCTTTCATAGCGCAACGATGTGGCATATATTGCGTTGGCTGTCCAGAAATTGCTGACCACGAATTTCCACCATTTGTTGAAACGTACAGAGAATTACCAGTTTGTGCCGTACCAACATAAATTTTTTGTGTAGCGCCGTTAGAAACAGCCGACGACTCATCAAATTGAATAAAATTGATACCTACACCATTGCTTGTCGATGTTACGGGGAAATTTGTTTTTGTCCACGTAAAACCACCATCTGTTGATTTAAAAAGACCATCGGTGCGAGAACCGCAGTACAAAATGTTACTATTGTTTGGGTCAACAGCCAAGCGTTCTCCCATTTGACGTCCATCGCCATTTCCGTGTGCTTTAAATTTGTTTGTAACATCAACAACTTGGAATGTTTCACCATAATCTTTTGAAATCAAAATAGCAGTTTTTCCTCCACTGAAATACGATGTTCCTGTAAGAGCATACAACATTTCTGGTTTTTGTGGGTCAACGGCAATAGCTTCAACACCAAATAGACCTTGGTCTGCAATAGAAATGAAATCAGTTAGCGGTTTCCACGATTGCGATGATTCAATCCAACGGTAGATGCCACCGACATCGGTACGAGCATAAAATAAATTTTTCTCTGTGGGATGCGCAATGACACCAGACACGAAACCGCCACCTCCCAATGGTAAACTGCCCCAAATGTAATCGTCCTTTGCAAACACTGTCGTAATGCAGGAGCAAAGAAGTATAAGACAAGTTATTAGTCGGATTATCTGTTTCATTTCGTACAAATACTTCGTAAAAATATAATAAATTTATATACGGAGAAATTTTAATAGTGTCTTTTTTACACTTTTGCAGAATTGGGCAGAAAAAATCAATTGCTGATTGATTTTTTCAATACAAGAAAATAGGAATAGTACAAGTTATATTTCGTAAAATTGGTTAATTTTACGAGAAATAAAAAAATATGGGAAAATTTGTGTGTACAATTTGTGGGTATGAGTATGACCCTGAAGTTGGCGATTTAGAAAATGGTGTAGAGCCAGGTACTCCATTTGATTCATTGCCAGACAATTGGATTTGTCCTTTGTGTGGCGCAGGTAAAGATGAATTTGAAAAAAGCAAGTAAAACTAAAATTTAAATGCAATGGAATTAAAAGGTTCAAAAACAGAAAAGAATTTGCAAGCAGCATTTGCAGGTGAATCACAAGCACGAAACAAATACACGTATTATGCTTCGAAAGCTAAAAAAGACGGATTTGTTCAAATTGCAAAATTGTTTGAAGAAACGGCAGAAAACGAAAAGGAACATGCAAAGATTTGGTTTAAACTTTTGCATGGAGGAATGCCAGATACAGCAACAAATTTGAAGGACGCAGCCGAAGGTGAAAATTACGAGTGGACCGATATGTATGCAACATTTGCAAAAGAGGCTCGCGAAGAAGGATTTACAAAAATTGCAGAATTATTTGAAGGTGTTGCTAAAATAGAGAAGGAACACGAAGAACGCTATTTGAAATTATTGGAAAATGTGAAAGGTGGTCTTGTGTTCTCAAAAGATAAAGATATGATTTGGCAATGTTCAAACTGTGGACATATAGTTGTTGGTAAAAATGCTCCAGAGTTTTGTCCTGTGTGTAATCATCCACAAGCATATTTCCAAGTAAAAGCAGAAAATTATTAGTCAGAGTAGGAGCGTGTTAGGTTTTTGTAGGCTGTTATTGTTTACACAAATCTAAATGTTGAAAATAAAAAAGCCACTCGCAAGAGTGGCTTTTTAGTTATTGAAGTATCAAAATGAATTAGTCGTCAATTCTTTTGAAGTCTCCATCTTTAGAGAATATAATGTCAATATTGTTGTTTAATTCAACATCGAATCCATTTCGTTCAACTGAAATTTCTTCAATATAAAGACTTGGAAAATTTGCTTTAACGTATTCTGCTATTTTTGCAGGAACAATTGATTCTGGTATTGCACTACCAAAGCGTTCAACTTTTTCCCAATTGCCGTCGCGGAAGAATTCAACATTGGTTCCGTCTGCCAATATTGCATCGTATTCTTTGTCGTCTTCAATAATGACAGATGAGATTTGAATACCTGCAAAATGTTGTTGTAGGAATTCCTTAGAATTGTTTGGCAATGAGTTCTCGTTCCCAACTTGGCTTTGTCCGCAAGATGTAAAAGCGATTGTTATAAAAAACAATCCGAAAATGATTTTGTTACACGTTTTCATAGCAAAGAATTTTATTAGTATTTGTTGCTCCAAATTTATAAAAAAACAAGTATTGAAGAATGAGTGTAGGTGTTATTTTTTCGAGAAATTATAACTGTTTTTCGTGAAAGATGTCGTCAATATGGTTGAGAATTGAACTCAGGCAACAGCACTCTAAAGCTGAAAGATAAAATGGTTTGTAGATTAACTTCATAATGTATATCTTTACGTTTGAATTAATAACATTGTTTATGTATAGTCCGTATATTCATATTGTACATTACTACGAAACCGATAAGATGCAGGTAACGCACCATTCAAATTATATTCGTTTTATGGAGGAAGCACGTGTTGATTTCTTGAATCAAATAGGGTATGGATTTGAAAAATTAGAATCTGATGGCATTGTTTCTCCAGTTACTGCAGTTAATTGCGATTTTAAAAAACCAACAACATTTGCACAGAAAATACAAGTGCAAGTTGTTGTAAAAAAGTGTTCAACGGTAAAACTTACATTTGAGTATATAATGAAATGTGAAGATGCAATAGTTGCAATAGGCTCAAGTAGTCATTGCTTTTTGAAAAATGGCAGAATTATACAGCTAAGCGAGCAGTATCCTGATCTATATGTAAAACTCAAAGAAATGGAAAGTTTGTAAATGGTTGATTTATATCCAACAACTATAAACTGCTCCAGATAGGATTTGAACGCATGCCCCACCGCATAGAAGGTACATGAGAATTAATTGAAAACCTTGTGCCAAATTGTCGTTCCGTTGCCCTAAACAAGTGTTCTTCAAAATTTTTTTATAAAATTGCACTTGCTACTTGACTCTACTATGGTGCTTGTCGGTACACTTTTTACACAACAAACCAAAAAATGCGACAAATAAATATTACACGGCATACAAAGGAATATTGGTAAGTTGTTCTTGTTCTTTGTATTGCAACATTGAATAACGGATTGCTCGTAAATCAGGATTGTTTTTTAATAGTGTGCTTAAAGAATTAGCCTTTACATTTCCTCCTGCTTTTACTTCTATTGGCAATAACCGAGCATCACGCTGAATTAGAAAATCAATTTCAAGTCGTGAAATTTCTGTTTTATGATAATAAATTGATGAAACATTTTCCGATTTCATTTGCTGTAATACAAATTGCTCGGTTAAACCACCATTATATTCGGTGAAAACGTCATTTTTTATCAAAATTTGTGATGGCTCGGTGTTTACCATTGCTCCCATAAGTCCAAGGTCAAGAGTGTATAACTTAAACGAACTTAAATCTTCATAGATTTCAAGAGGCAATGTGGGTTTTGTGCATCGTGGCACTTTGTAAAGTAAACCAGAATTTGTAAGCCATTGAATGGCAATTTCAAATTCATTTGCTCTTGCGCCATGCTTCAAAGCTCCATATATAAATTTTTTATTTTCTTTGAAAAGTTGCGATGGAATGCTATTCCAAACCATTCTAATTCGGGGTACTTGTTCCTTTGGAGCGTGTTTTGAAAAATCTTGCTCGTAACCTTGTAAAATTTCTTTTTGTATTTTTCTAACCGATTGTAATTCGCTCGTTTCTACGTATTTTTTTACAACTTCGGGCATACCACCTACATAATAATATTGGCGAAGTAAATCAATGAATTTATCGTGAAGAACATTGATAAGAGCAAAGTCCTTGTCTTTTAGTAAGTTATAACATTCTTTTTCGCCTTTTGCTAAAAGAAATTCGCCGAAATTCATGGGGTACACGTCTATCAAATTTATCTTACCAACAGGAAACGACATGTTTGGGCGCAACGAGATTCCAAGCAACGAACCCGCCACTGCTATATGATATTCAGGAGCCGATTCATAGAAATATTTTAGAGCTTCTATTGCTTCAGGTATGTCTTGAACTTCGTCTAAAATAATGAGTGTGTCGTGTGGAGTTATGTCAACCGATGTTAATGCTCGCAGTCCTCGCAGTATTCTATCCACGTCGAAATCTTGTGAAAAAATTTGACGTGCCAATTCATTCTTTCGACATACAACGTATGCTTCTTTTTTATATTCTTGCTTCGCAAATTCTCGCAACAACCATGTTTTACCAACTTGTCTTGCTCCATTCAAAATAAGTGGTTTTCTCTCTTTGTTGTTTTTCCATTCAATAAGAAGTTGTAATACAAAGCGTTCCATGGCTTATGATACATTTTTTTGCACGTGAACTATGTGCAAAATTACATTTTTTTGCACGTAAAACAAGTGGAGTTATACATTTTTCTGCACTTCGTTTTATATGAGATGTGACCTTATAACTGTATCTGATTTTGGTTTATTCTGCAACTAATCAGTTTTTTATATTTTTTTTTCAAATCGTCATTCAAAAATGATGTATCAATGATTTCGTTGCGTAATGGTAACGTCCAACTCACAGGATTTGCGTGTTCATATTGTAAATATTCCTCAAAATACTGAAATTCGTAACCTTCGTCGGTTTCTTTGAGAATGCCAGCATTAATAGTTTTATATTTTATTAGTGCAGATTTCATTTGTTGTCTCCTTTCTTCATTGGCACTAATACGTAATCGAACAAAGCAAACACTTGGGCTACTTTATCCATTCTCACCGTAGGTTTACCTTGTTCCAATTCTCTCACAAAATTTAAACCAACTCCCGATTTTACTGCTAAATCCACTTGTGTCAAACCATATTCTTTGCGAAGTGTCTTCAATGTTTTGGCTATCAAATTATCTTTCATAACTACATCCTTTCGGATGCAAATTTAATTGTTCTTTTTGATTTATAGTAGAACGAATGTAATATTTGTCTTTAATCTTGTGTTTATATTCGTAAGGATGTATTTCGGAAGTAAACATTTAATACGAGAACATTATGACATATCTATTTATTCACCATTCAAATACTCAATCACTTTCCGATTGGCTCTGTCCCTTCAGTACAAAAAAAGCACTTACAAATCCTTGTAAGTGCTTTTAAATTGGTGATCCGGATGCGATTCGAACGCATGACCCACAGCTTAGAAGGCTGTTGCTCTATCCAGCTGAGCTACCGGACCATCGCTTTTGCGTGGCAAATATACTATTTTACTCTCAATTGCAATTCAATTTTTTAATTTATCGTTACTTTTTTCTAATTTTCTACGTCAAATACCGATTATTCTTAATTAGTGGATGTTTTTTTGATGGAGTTTTGTACTTTTGTGTAGTAAAAATAACCAATTATGGAATTTAAAGACAAAGCCGATGTAGGTTCGTGGGGCGAACAGCAAGCTCGTGATTATTTAGCAAAAAAAGGATATTGTATTCTTGAAACGAATTGGCATGATTCTCATCGTGAAATTGATATTATTGCATCACAAGGAGATGAAATAGTGATTGTTGAGGTTAAAACGCGTACATCAACTTTTTTGAAACCAGCAGATGCTGTGAATAAACAAAAGCAAAAATTGCTTATCGCTGCTGCAAATTATTACGTACGAAAAAATAACATTGACAAAAACGTGCGCTTTGATATTATTTCTATCGTTGCCGTGAATGGAGAAATAACTATAGAACATATAGAAAATGCTTTTTATCCGTTGTTACGATAAAAACTATAGCCAATTCGCTATCAAAAAATACTAAAATAAGAGGAATTGTAGCGAATCCGGGATTCGAACCCGAATATCCACCGTGAGAGGGTGGTGTCCTAGCCATTAGACGAATTCGCCATTTTTTACGCGACAAATGTAACGTATTTTTTCTAAAGTAATTTATTAAAAAGGAAAAATCGTATCGATAAAAACAAAAAAGAGGCTGTCCAAAAAGTTTTGGCAGCCTTTTTTTTTATAACAAAAAATATCATTATCTTGCTGAAAATCAAAGACATATGAGTAAGGTA
>JAZRVS010000010.1:0-3103 GCA_045599365.1 Bacteroidales bacterium | reverse complement strand
TGATTCGTTTGTTGTTTGTGCCACACATTTAGTGTTGTATAACTTTGATAAACCCGAGGAATTTGAAGTTTGGCGTTTGAAAGATAAACCTCAAATTTCTGATAAAGAGTATCTAAAGTCATTGAAATATCCTAATCTCAAAGGCGAAAAATATCTGCTTTATGAGTTGGTGAAACAACTGTCGCGATCAGAAATCAATCTCCCAAAAATTTTGGAAGACAAAAAAGTGCAAAAGGGGTCTCCATTGGAAGGCGCACCAATTTATCTTGCTGGAGGTCAATTGCAAAACTTTATTGAATCTATATAGGGACTGTTCCTAGCCAGATATGATAACAGAAACTGAGGTTTTGCCCGTTTTCTTAATGCTTTCTCTCCTATAAAACAAGGAAAGAAGAAGTTCAAACAATGTTATTCAAGTTTTTGTAATTTTAAACTCATAAAAGGTGGAATGGGTCTACTTTTAAAATAAAAAAACACACGAAAAACAATAAGCTTCCATAAAAAGGTGGTCTAAGTCTACCTTTTTATGAAAAAATAGTATATTTGAATGCTCATTTGTTTTTATCGGACACCAATAATTTTGTTTCGTCATGGATATCCAATGATTGTTGTGCGTAGCAGAAAGAAGCAAGAATATCTCGAGGCGTTGCATAAGACGGATTTGAAGGTTGGCAGTATTCCTTCGGATGGTGCAAATGCCAAAATCGAAGACATAACCGATTTCTTGAAGTATTTTCAAAACCTTATGAAAGAAGAAATTGAGTTCAACATACGCTTCCTGACAGAAAGAGGTGAGAATGTTTGGTGGTTTGATGGTGAACGCATCAATTTTCGTTCTGAAACCACAAGCAAGATTCTGCAGATGCTCCGGCGTGAGGCTTTTGTCTCCATTCAAGACTTGATGGACGAAACTGGCATAAACAAGTCTGCCGTTACCAAGCAGTTAAAACTTCTGAAAGAGAAGAATTATATAGAAAAGAATGAAAATACAGGTGAATGGCGTGTAATCATCACCCCTTCAATATAAATAAACAATAGTTGTCAGTTGAAATAATTCCCCCTAAAATATATTCATCTTCTCTCGCATTTTTTCCTGCGTAAATCTCTATCTTTGTCGAGCGATTTACGGATATGAAAAAATTACATATTGAAACATACGGTTGCCAGATGAATGTTGCTGATAGCGAGGTGGTTGCGGCAATTTTGAAGGCTGATGGCTTTGAATACACCAAAGATATAAATGAGGCTGATGTTATTTTATTGAATACGTGTTCCATTCGCGAACATGCCGAAAATAAAATTGTACAACGTCTGAATGAACTGAAGAAATTACGTGCGGCAAACGAGAATTTATTGATTGGCGTAATTGGTTGTATGGCAGAACGTTTACAGGACCGTTTGTTCGAGAAAAAAGGTCTGGTTGATATTGTCGCAGGTCCGGATTCGTATCGCTCTATGCCACAGTTGGTTAAACAAGCCTACGATAAACAGAAGGCTATCAATGCAGAATTGTCGTTGACAGAAACCTATGCGGAAATTTTTCCGTATCGTTACGATGACAATGGTATTTCTGCCTTTGTTTCTATTATGCGTGGATGCAACAATTTCTGTTCGTATTGTATTGTACCTTACACTCGCGGTCGTGAGCGTAGTCGCGATGCACAATCTATTGTTGATGAGGTAAAGAAGTTGTATGATGATGGTTATAAGGAAGTTACGTTGCTTGGGCAAAATGTGAATTCCTATAAGTATGAGCAGGATGGCGTTGTGGTTTCGTTTCCGCAATTGCTTGAAATGGTTGCTTTGGCTGTTCCGAATATGCGCATACGTTTCACAACATCGCATCCAAAAGATTTATCTGACGATTTGCTCTACGTGATGGCAAAATACGATAATCTTGCAAAATGGATTCATTTGCCTGTCCAAAGCGGTAGTACAACCGTGTTGCAACGTATGAATCGTCGTTATACACGAGAATGGTATTTGGATAGAGTAGCTGCAATTCGGAGAGTTTTGCCAGAAGCGTCAATCACAACCGATATAATGTGTGGCTTTTCCGATGAAAACGAGCAAGAACAAAATGAAACGCTTTCGTTGATGAAAGAGGTTGGTTACGATGCTGCTTTTATGTTCAAATATTCGGAACGAGAAGGAACGGTTGCATCGAAACGAATGCCCGACAATGTTTCTGACGATGTAAAAACAAGACGACTGAACGATATTATTGCTGTTCAAAACGAAATGTCGAAAAAGAAAAATGCCGAAGATGTTGGAAAAATTTTTGAAGTCTTGGTTGATGGAATTTCAAAGAAAAATGATGGCGAATATAGGGGTAGAAGTTCTCAAAATAAGACCGTCGTATTTCCTGCGAATGGTATTCAACTTGGTGATTTTGTTAAAGTTAAGGTGATTTCTTCGACATCCGCAACATTGATTGGAGAAATGGTTGATTAGAATTTGTTTTTTTTGCCGAAAAAGGTAATCTGTGTCGGTATTGACAATAAAAAAGGTCTTCCTATTTAGAAAGACCTTTTTTTGTTACCAAAAAACTATGGTTGTTTTATACCAAGAAAGCAGAACTCATTGATTCGTTTTTGAAAATCTTTTCAATTGAGTTTGCAAAGTATTGAGCACAAGACAAAACTGTTATTTTGCTTGGTATATTTTCGTGAGGAATCGTATCTGTTACCAATAATTCTTGAATTGCACTTTTTTCAATTCTTTCAAAAGCTGGACCAGAACAAACAGCATGCGTACTTAAAGCACGAACACTTTTTGCTCCATTTTCTTTGCAGAGGTTGGCAGCCATAGTGATTGTACCTGCAGTATCAATCATATCGTCAACGATGATAACATTTTTATTTTCAACATCCCCAATCATTTGCATATTGTCAACCACATTTGCTTTAGTACGTTCTTTGTGGCAAATTGCGATGTCGGCATTCAAAATGCGAGCGTATGCTTTTGCACGTTTTGTACCTCCCATATCAGGCGCAACAATACAAAGGTTTTCAATGTTCATATTTTGAATATATGGAATGAAAATAGAAGAACCAAACAAGTGATCAACAGGAATGTCGAAGAAACCTTGAATTTGCCCTGC
>JAZRVS010000009.1:0-8500 GCA_045599365.1 Bacteroidales bacterium | reverse complement strand
ATCGACAATTACCTTCATTACGCCCAAAACAGTCGCTGCGCCACTCATATCCGACTTCATGGTCTCCATATATGTTGTTGACTTCAAACTCAAACCACCAGCATCAAAAACAATACCCTTACCTACCAACACAATTGGTTGAGATGAATCTTTTTTAGGATTCCATGCAATGTGTACAAATCGTGGAGGTAACATACTGCCCTTATTTACAGCCAACAAACCGCCCATTTTTTCATTTTCAATCCACACTTTTTCACGAACAAATACTTCCGCTTTGGTTCCTTTAAAAATTTCAACTGCTTGTTTCGCAAAATATTCAGCCGTACATACATTATTTGGCTCATTGATGAGATTTTTTGTTACAGAAACGCCTTGTAATATTGTATTCAATTCCGCTATATTTCCACAATCTCGGCCACAACAAACCACTTTATCAAAAGATTTCTTTGTCAGTTTTTGTGAATATTTATCAAAGCAATATTGACAGAGAGTGAATCCTTCCAAAAAAGCTGTAACATTCTCCGTTGAAGATGAAACATTTTTTATAACGACCTCGTTTTGCTTTACCTTCAACACCGCATGACAAACATCGCACCCCAATTTCCTCAATTTTTCTGCATATTCGTAATCCTGAAGATTTTTTATTTGCACAAAAAAAGATGTTCTATCAACCGTTTCTATCCACAAAAATTCGTGGTCATTTTGTTTTTTTGCAGCAACCAATTGTTGTTCAAAATCAGACAAATTACAATCTAAAACTTCATCAAACGACTGAACCAAAAAGATTCTCAATTTGTATTTTTCAGCCAATTCAGTAGAATCAAAAAGTATTTCCATATTTTTGTATCGAAATTATTGGTAAAGATAATAAAAATGACGTTTGACGTACACAATCTTTTAACGAAAGCGATAAAATTACAAGATTTATCTGTTGAAGAAGGCACATTTCTCTATAAAAATGCGCCATTAGCCTTGCTTCAAGCAACAGCCGACAACATACGAAAGCAGTTTCGACCAAACAACGTAGTCTCATGGATTATAGATAGAAATGTAAACATCACAAATGCTTGTATTTCAGGATGTAAATTTTGTAATTTTCATAAAAAAATTAACGAAGACGGCATATACATTACAACTATAGATGAATACGACAAAAAAATAGAAGAGTTAGAACAATTAGGTGGAAATCAACTACTTATACAAGGTGGAATGCACCCAAAACTGGGAATAGATTTCTATAAAAATTTATTTTCTGAATTAAAGCATCGGCATCCCAATATAAAATTACACGCATTAGGTCCACCCGAAATAGCATATATAGCAAAACGGGCAAATATGAGCATTCGCGAGGTGTTAGAAAGTCTTAAAGCATCTGGACTTGATAGTCTTCCTGGCGCTGGAGCAGAAATTTTGAGTGATAGAGTCAGAAAATTTTTATCTCCTGGGAAATGCGATGTGCAAACATGGCTCAACGTAATGCGAGAAGCTCACCAAATGAATATGACAACATCAGCAACAATGATGTATGGACATATAGAAACTATAGAAGAACGAATGCAACATTTAGTTTACTTGCGAGAAGTACAGTACGAAAAGCCAACAAACTCAGAGGGATTTTCGGCATTCATTCCGTGGCCATTTTGTAGCAAGGGAACCGTTTTAGAAAAACTTGAAGGAGAAAAATTTCAAATCAAACGAAACGAATACATTCGAATGATAGCAATAAGCAGAATAATGTTACCCAACATACATCATATACAAGCTTCTTGGCTTACAGTTGGATTGCCAACAGCACAAATCTGCCTACATGGTGGAGCCGACGATTTAGGTTCAATAATGATAGAAGAAAATGTTGTTTCAAAAGCGGGAGCATGTTATTCTGTCCATAAAAACGAATTACACGATGCAATTTTGGAGGAAGGATTTATTCCAAGAAGAAGAAAACAAAACTACGAACTGGAATAAGAGAGGTAGGAGTTAAGAATTAAGAGTTAAGAATTAAGAGATAAGAGTTACTAATCACTAATCGTTAATCATTAATCGTTAATCACTAATCTTCTTAGCAATTTGCACATTATTTCTGTTTTTTTTCTATCTTCGCATCGAAATAAAAGGTCTTTGAGATATGGAACGTAAAATCAGTATGGTTAGCAGACATTTGATACGTATAAAAGTTTTACAAACAATATACGCTTTCAAAAAAACTGAAAATGCAGAATTCGGTGTATTCAGCAATGAATTGGGCGAAAGTTTAGGAAAATCATACGAACAATATCTTGTGTTTCTCACTTTGTTAGCAGACCTTCGTCGTTACGCAGAAAATAGAATTGCTCTTATTCAAGAAAGACAAATCAAAAACGAGTCAGAATGGCAACGCTTAGTGAGATTTGCAAACAATCGAGTTTTAGCGCAATTGGAAGACAATACTACACTATCGGCTTTAGTTGCTGAAAAGAAAATCAATATGGTATTGTATGACAATCCATTTAGAAAGATTTACAACGAAATAATTAGTCCAGAATCTGAATTTTTCCAAGAATACAACAAAAGTGAAGATTCCTACGCATCGGACAAAAGTTTTGTTCGCACAATACTACTCAATGTTGTTGCAGAGTGTGAACTATTATTTGACACATTTGAGGACAATTCAATTTTCGTAAATGACGATATTGACACAGTAATTTCAATGGTTGAAAAAACCATCAAGGGTTTTACAGAAGACAATCCAGAAGGAGGAAACATATTACCAATGTTTGCCGACAAAGAAACTCGTGATTTTGGATTTACATTATTCAAAAAAGCAATTGACAATTGGGACGAATTAACATCGTATATTGAAAAAAGTTTGAAGAACTGGGATATTGAACGCATTGCCGAAATTGATATCATAGCTATGCACCTTGCTCTCACAGAAATGATGTCATTCAACGAAATTCCAATTCCTGTTTCTATGAACGAATACATTGAACTTGCCAAATGGTATAGTACAGAAAAAAGTGGAAATTTTGTAAACGGTATTTTGTTCAAAGTTTCAGAGACATTGAAATATGAAGGAAAAATAAAAAAAGTTGGTCGCGGTTTAATTGAAAATATATGAAAAAACTAATCCTATTTTGTTCGCTTATTACTTGTTTTGCTTGTAATTCTAATACCAATAACGAAATGGTTGAAAAGCCAACAGATACACTCACAAGTATTGAATTTGAAAACAAAAATTACAATTTTGGAAGTATTGTAAAAGGCGAAATTGTTGAGCATTCCTATTTTTTCACAAATACAGGAAATATTGATTTGGTAATAGAAGAAGTTGATCCAAGTTGTGGCTGCACAACGCCAGAATGGACAAAAGAACCAATAAAGCCAGGAGAAAAAGGCAAAATTCTCGTAAAATTTGACACACAACATCAAAGTTATGGGAACAAGACAAAACAAGTTGCCGTTTATTCAAACACAAAACCATCGAGAAATTTGTTGCAATTTACTGCACAAGTAGTAGAGCAATAGATTTTTTTTGATATTTCATCTATTACTACTTGCTATTCGGGAGAAAAAATTTATTTTTGTAAAAAATTAAACTAAAAAAGAAATGTTAAAACTTTTATTACAAGAAGTTGGTCAACAAGGTGGTGGCATGGGAAGTTTGCTACTACTAGTTGGGATTATGGTTATTTTCTTCATTTTTATGATTCGTCCACAAATGAAGAAACAAAAAGAGGAACAAAAATTCCGTGATAGTTTACAAAAAGGTGATGCTGTCATTACAATTGGTGGTATTTTCGGTAAAATCGTTGACATTAAAGAAGATGGCACTGTTCTATTAAAAGTTGACAAAGAAAACAATATTGTGATTAAAGTCAGTAAAAGTGCATTATTGAAAGATCAATCTGCATTAAACGAACAACAGAAATAGTTTTCAATTCAATACGAAAAAAAATACGCAATGCATCGCATTGCGTATTTTTTTTATTAGATAATGATATACATCTTGGCAATAATTTAGTTGTCAGTTATCAGTTGTTAGACGAATCTCTTTGTGTAATCAACTTACAATTTTGGAAATCAAGTTGAATTCTTTTCAAAAAAAAATAGGCGGAACGACAAAAGCCATCCCGCCATGAGGTGTAAATGATAGAATAATTTCTACTAGGACAAATGTACTACTATTTTTTTATTTTGCAAGTGTTTGTATCACTTTCTCTCTTATTCAAAACGCACCGCATCCGAAGGACTAATTTTCGTAATCAATACTGATGGTAAAATTAGCATTACAGAAGTTAAAACAAACGTACCAATATTCAGTAATACAATATACGTAATAGATAATTGAATTGGCACATACGACATAAAGTAAACCTCTGGGTTGAGAGTAATAATATGAAAAAAATATTGGATGGCACACACACCTATTCCCACAATATTCCCCCAAAGCAACCCTTTCGAGATAAGTAAACTACCAACATAGACAAATATTTTTCTAATACTCACATTCATTGCGCCAATGGACTTGAGAATACCAATCATATTTGTTTTTTCAAGAATAATAACTAACAATCCCGTAATCATATTCATTCCAGCCACCAATACCATCAACACGATTATAAGCCATGCATTCATATCGAGCAAACCAAGCCAATCGAAAATAGCAGGCGTTTTTTCTTGTAAAGAAATCACTCGTAATCGTTGTGCATCAGGTGCTACATCATAACCAACAATTCCTTGTATTGATTCTTTTTGGAAATCCAAATTTCTATAGTCTTTCAAGAAAACCTCATAACCAGTATATTGATTTGATTGCCAACCATTTAAATCTTGTATATGTCGAATATCTACCAATATAAATCTATCATCAATTTCATTTAAATGTGTTTCGTAAATACCTTTTACCACAAAACGTCTCTTTCGTACCTTTTTATTTGCATCATTGGGTACAAATGAAGTTGAAAATTTATCACCAATAGTTAATTGCAATAAGTTTGCTAATGTTTTTGATACTACAACATCATCGGTTGTTGTATCTGTAGGGAATGAAACCAATTCACCCTCAATAAGATGTTTCTTTATAAATGTCCAATTATACGAAGTATCTATACCTTTTACAATAATTCCTCGAGCTGTATTATTTACCTTAATAATAGCAGGTTTTGTTGCATATTTTTGAACGTGGACAACATTTTCATCATCATTCAAATGTTTTTCTAACGAAGAATCTGCAAAAATAGGAACAGACTCAAATGAATTATTTGAATCAAGGTTTACGATTTCAAGGTGTGAAGAAAAGCCAAAAACTTGTTCTGAAATAGTTGATTTAAAACCGACAATAACAGAAACAGCCACAATCATCACCGCAAGACCGAGTGCAATTGCGGCAACAGCAATAGAAACAATCGGGTTAGAAATGGCATCCGAATGTTTTCGAGGCAAAATATGCCGAGCTATATATAATTCTGTATTGATACTAATCTCTCCTAAAAATATCGCGTGTATAAACTTTTGCATTTACATCATCAAGACAAGCATCGTAACGATTGGCAATAATTGCTTGAGATTGTTCTTTGAATTTTGCTAAGTCATTAACAACTTTACTTCCAAAAAATGTACTTCCGTCTTCCAATGTTGGCTCATAAATAATAATTTGAGCACCTTTAGCTTTTATACGCTTCATTACACCTTGTATGGAACTTTGACGAAAATTATCTGAATTACACTTCATTGTCAAACGGTACACACCAATCACACAAACTTTTTCTTGTGCAGCATTGAAATCACCGCAATTATAATAATCGTAATATCCAGCCGTATGTAATACTCTATCGGCAATAAAATCCTTACGAGTACGATTACTTTCAACGATTGCCTGAATCAAATTTTCTGGCACATCTGAATAATTTGCGAGTAATTGTTTCGTATCTTTGGGTAAGCAATATCCACCATAACCAAAACTCGGATTATTATAATGGTTACCTATGCGCGGATCAAGACTCACCCCATTGATTATTGCTTGTGTGTCAAGACCTTTCATTTCTGCGTACGTATCAAGTTCATTAAAATAACTTACACGCAAAGCCAAATATGTATTTGCAAACAATTTAACAGCTTCAGCTTCTGTCAAACCCATAAAAAGTGTGTCTATATTTTCTTTCAACGCACCTTCTTGCAAAAAATAAGCAAATTGATGAGCTTTTTCTGTCAATTCATCTACGTATTGTGAAATATTTGCATTTGGAACACCAACAATAATACGAGACGGATACAAATTATCGTACAAAGCTTTGCTTTCGCGCAAAAATTCTGGAGAAAAAAGTAGTCTCAATGACTTCCCATATTTTTGGTATAAGTGTTCTGTGTATCCAACAGGAATAGTTGATTTAATAACCATCACCGCATTAGGATTCACACTAAGGACCAAGTCAATAACTTCTTCGACGTGACTTGTATCAAAATAATTTTTTACAGCATCATAATTAGTAGGAGCAGCAATCACAACGAAATCTGCATTTTTATAGGCGGAAGTGCCATCAAGTGTTGCTTGTAGATGTAGGTGTTTTTCACGAAAATACTTTTCTATATATTCATCCTGAATTGGTGAAATTCTATTATTGATTTTATCTACCTTTTCTGGGACAACATCAACAGCAGAAACTTCGTGATTTTGAGCAATCAAAGTAGCAATACTCAAACCAACATACCCCGTACCAGCAACTGCAAATTTCATAAATATTTTATTTTAAATTTCACCAGCCTTTAATCGTTCAGCGTTTTCAGCGACAATCAAACCATCAATAATTTCTTGAATATCGCCAGCCATAATAGCATTCAAATTGTAGAGAGTCAAGTTAATACGATGATCAGTAACGCGACCTTGCGGGTAATTATATGTTCTAATTTTTGCAGAACGATCACCAGTAGAAACCATTGTTTTACGTTTTGAAGCAATATTATCAAGATATTTTTGGTATTCCATATTATAAATACGAGTACGCAATTCTATCAATGCCTTTGCCTTGTTTTTCAATTGCGACTTTTCATCTTGACATTGAACCGTAATACCAGTTGGGATATGCACCAATCGAATAGCAGAATATGTTGTATTGACACTCTGTCCACCATGTCCAGATGCACAGAAAATATCAGTACGAATATCTGTTTCTTTCAAATCAATATCAAATTCTTCTGCTTCAGGAAGCACAGCTACTGTTGCTGCAGACGTATGTACACGACCTTGTGTTTCCGTAGCAGGAACACGCTGAACGCGGTGAACTCCTGATTCGTACTTCATAGTTCCATACACACTTTCGCCAGAAACCTCAAACACAATTTCTTTGTATCCGCCCGACGTTCCCTCATTGAAACTTGTAACTTGTATCTTCCACCCTTTTGATTCGCAATACTTTGTGTACATACGGAACAAGTCACCAGCAAAAATTGCAGCCTCATCACCACCAGTTCCACCACGAATTTCTACAATTGCATTTTTTCCATCTTCTGGATCAGCAGGAATCAAAAGCAAGCGAATTTCGTCCTCCATTTTTTCGATTTTTGGTTCAGACACATCAAGTTCTGCCTTTGCCATTTCTCGCATTTCAGGATCGTTTTCAGTTTCTAAAATTGTTTTTGCTTCCTCAACATTGGAAAGTAAATTTTTATATTCTTTGCGAGCTTTCATAAGTAACTCCAACTCGTGGTATTCCTTATTCAATTTCACAAAGCGTTTCATATCCGCTATCACAGCTGGATCGGTAATCATTGTTGAAATTTCCTCAAACTTGAATTGCAAACCATCAAGTTTTTCGAGTAATGTTTGTTCTGCCATATAAATGCTCTCTATTTAAATTTTTCTGCCAATGCTTTGAATTCTTTTCGTGCAGAATGTCTATCATATAATATGCTAAAAACTGCTTGTGTTATAGGCATATCGACATTGTAACGCTCATTTGTGTGAACAATGCAATACACGCCATTGTACCCTTCGGCAATCATATTCATTTCTAACTGTGCAGCCTTAACCGAATAGCCTTTTCCTATCATCATACCAAACGAACGATTTCTACTAAATTGCGAATACGCTGTAACGAGCAAATCTCCCAAATAAACGGAATCATTTATGTCTCGTTTCATTGGTTTTACCGCATCCAAAAAACGTTTCATCTCTTGTATAGCGTTGGTAATCAATACCGAAGTAAAATTATCGCCATAACCAAGACCATGAGCAATACCAGTAGCCAAAGCCATTACGTTTTTCATAACTGCCGAATATTCAATACCTTCCATATCTTTCGACACGCACGTACGAATAAAATCAACCGACATAACGTCAGCAATCTCCTTTGCTAATTGCTGATTTGAAGAACCAATGGTCAAATATGACATTCGTTCCAAGGCAACTTCCTCGGCATGACAAGGACCAGAAATCACAGCCATTTGATTTGCCGACACACAAAATCGTTGTTGCAAATATTCCGAGACCAACATAACCTTTTCTGGTTCCATACCTTTTACAGCG
>JAZRVS010000008.1:0-4640 GCA_045599365.1 Bacteroidales bacterium | reverse complement strand
ATGTTGCGGGAAATAATTCCAATTGCCCTTGTGAATAATCCTTAAAAGTTACCTTACTCATATGTCTTTGATTTTCAGCAAGATAATGATATTTTTTGTTATAAAAAAAAAGGCTGCCAAAACTTTTTGGACAGCCTCTTTGTATAAAATCGTAAGACTGTATAAAAAAAAAGCAAGAAAATCTTTCAATATTTTTGATAGGTTTATTTGTGATATTATTATGCAGGTATTTGTTACTGACATCAATTCAGATGGTGACGTGGTTTTCGATTTTGTTTACGACGAAGACTTAAAAAAATTTCAAGAAATTATTGGAGACAATGATCAGACGTCCAATAAGTATAACGCCTCAATGGTAAAGGTTTGCAATTTGAAGAAGAAATTTAAAGAGTTAACATTACAAAGGGATAGACTATACGAATTGGAAGACGCTGTATTAAAAAATTTAACTATCAAAGTAAATAACATTGGACAACAATTCAATACAAATAATCTGCAAAACACGTATATAAGCCCTGTGTTAGATTCTTTCTTAATTGCATATCGTATAGATGCAGATGAGAGATGCAAAGGGCTATTAAATGAATCAAATAAATATATTTCAAGAAAAGAATATTATAAAGAACTAATGTCATAGTTCCATGCTCAAAGTTGTTGTAAAAAATGTGGGACAGGCAAATTGGGTAGAAGTTCTCGAAGACGATATTGTAAAGATTGTTTTTGATATGGGAATGCCCGTTGATGCAAAAGCTGATGATGTAATAACCCATCTCTGCAACAGCAATTATTGTAAAGATAAGCCAATATTTATTTTGTCGCATTGGCACATGGATCATTATCATGCACTTTTGGCTTTGTTACCAGATTTGCAGAACTATTTTTCACAAATGTATGTCCCAACTCTGCCACCAGTGAGTAAAACGGTCAAGAATTTATACAATATCATAAAACAGAACTTCCCTGCTTGTGACATACAACTAACTAAAGGAAAAAACGAGATGGCTCTTGAAAAGGTAGATTTACCTTGCGAAGCATCATTGTATAAATCGGAGATAATGTTCTCCGAAAATTATCGCAGTTTAGGTTTAATAATTAAATCTGCAAGCAATTATTGTGTATTAACGGGTGACATGTCTTATAAACAAATACAGAAAATGCTAACGACACATAATTTGCCAAATGATGGATATTTGGTTGTTCCACACCACGGTGGTAATGCTGGCAAGTATGTGTTGCAAAATCAGTTTAAAAAGGGCATAATTTCCGTTGGTAAATCTAATAAATATGGACACCCTAAATGTGACATAATTAAAACTTTACTGAAAAACTGTGAAAATGTACAACGAACAGTTTTTAATGATGTAACTATAAATCTATAACAATAACTATAAATCTATAACAAATGAAACATTTATTTACATTTTTCTTCACTCTGTTTGTAGTGAACAGTATGGTAGCGCAAGTGTATGATTTTGTGGTTGATGGCATATCTTACAAAATACTGTCCGCTACATCAGTTGAAGTCGCTTCAAGAGAATATTATTTATCTCATTTAGAAGGTATTGATTGCAGAGATTATTATTCTGGAGCAGTCATAATACCATCGTCTGTAACCTATAGTGGCAGAAAATATTCTGTTACTGAGATTGGAGCGGCTGCATTCTATTGTTGCTGTGAAATAACATCAATTACGATTCCAAATAGTGTCACAAATATTAATTATAATGACTCTGGAATTGGTTATAAAGCGTTCTATGGTTGCACAGGTTTGACATCAGTAACGTTGCCAGAATCATTAGATGTATCTAATGAGTTGATATATTTTACGAAGGATGGCATACGATATCATGTTCTTAATGGCAAGGAAGTTGAAGTTGTCGATGCTTATGCCAGTAGTATAGAAATACCTCAGATAATAACCGCTGGGAACAATTTTTCAGTTGTAAATTTTTCAAGAAACTTCGATACAGAAAATCGTGTAGAAGAAATTGTTGTTGATGAAAACAATCCATATTTTTGCAGTATTAATGGAGTATTGTATAATAAAGATGCAACGCAAATAATTTATTGTCCAAAAAATAAAAAAGGAGCAATAAACATCCCAACGAGTGTTACAAGCATCGATTCGGATTTATTTTACCATCGTACAGGTTTGACTTCTGTAACCATTCCTGAAAGTGTTACAAGTATTGGAGATTGTGCGTTCGAGGGTTGTACAGGTTTAACATCTATAACCATTCCTGAAAGTGTTACAAGTATTGGAGATCGTGCGTTCGAGGGTTGTACAGGTTTGGTTTCTGTCTCTTTTCCAAATTCATTAGATGTAGCTCAGTCTGGTTTGAGTTTTACTCAAGATGGGATACGTTACAGAATTTATAATGATAAAGAGGTTAGTATTCAACGCTATCCCACATCATACACAGGAGATTTAGTGATTCCGCAAACAGTTTCTGCTGGAAATATATATACAATTACAGGTATCGGTGAGCTTGCGTTCAGGGAATGCACAAGTTTGACTTCTATAACCATTCCTGAAAGTGTTACAAGTATCGGTGATTATGCGTTCCATTTATGCACAAGTTTGACTTCAGTAACCATTCCTGAAAGTGTTACAAGTATCGGTGAAACTGCGTTCTACGCTTGCACAAGTTTGACTTCTATAACCATTCCTGAAAGTGTTACAAGTATCGGTGAAGGTGCGTTCCTTGCTTGTATAGGTTTGACTTCTATAACCATTCCTGAAAGTGTTACAAGTATCGGATATCGTGCGTTCGAGGGTTGCAGAAGTTTGACTTCTATAACCATTCCTGAAAGTGTTACAAGTATCGGTGATTATGCGTTCATGGAATGCACAAGTTTGACTTCTATAACCATTCCTGAAAGTGTTACAAGTATCGGTGATTATGCGTTCCAGTTATGCACAAGTTTGACTTCAGTAACCATTCCTGAAAGTGTTACAAGTATCGGTTCTTGTGCGTTTGCTGAGTGCAGTAATTTAGAAGAAATAATAGTAGAAGAAGGAAATCAGTACTATTGCAGTATAGATGGCGTGCTTTACAATCGTGATACGACAGAATTGATTTCGTTTCCAGAAAGGAATAAGACGACACAATTATTTGTACCTAAAAGAACTGGTATTAGTAGTTGCAACGATTTTTCATATTGTAGTAATTTAGAAGAAATAATAGTCGAAGAAGGAAATCAGAATTATTGTAGTATAGATGGCGTGCTTTACAATCGTGATACGACACGTTTGCTTTCTTGTCCGGGTGGAAAAATAGGTCACGTTTCTATACCAGAAACGGTTACACATATTGAGGATGGCGCATTTGATGCATGTGCAAATTTAACATCAATAACAATATCAAAAAATGTAAAGAAAATACCAACGCTTGCTAAAAAAAGGTTGTTTAATGAGTTTAATAGTGGGTTTGATGGGTGTAGTAGTTTGGAAGAATTTCAGGTAGACGAAGAAAATCGAAGGTATTATAGTGTAAATGGTGTACTTTATGCATCTACAATTCCTCGTCGTCTTATTGCCTATCCCGAAGGTAAAAAGAAATTACCAAACAAAATAGGAGATATTGCAGAAGAACGAACTTTGACAGAAACCAATGTCGTTGTGGAACCACAAATATATGCTGCGGATTTTTCATTCCCCGAAGAAGCAAATGTCGATACATACGAATTGACAATAAAAAAAGGAAACAAAATTTTATATAATCTTACTTTCGATGCAGATGCGGTTTTGCAGAAAATAGATCTATCCGAGCTAAAGAGTGAACCACAAGGTTTTCGCTTTATTGTGACGGGACTTTCGTCAGCCACAAGTTATAGTTATCTACTTCGTGCAAAATCGGCAGAAGATAGAACACTTCAAGAATATTCAGGTACATTCGTAACGCAAAACGAAGACGGCACTGGTGGTTCATTTACCCCAGATGTAACAACGGAAATCAACAATATTGAGAATGAATTGATTGTAACTATTTCAAATCGTCAAATCTTCGTAAACGGCGAAGCACCAGCATTTGTACTTACAAGTCTTGGTCAAAAAATTGTCAACAAAAATTTGCAAGCAGGTATTTATTTCGTACAAGTAGGAAACGAAATGCAAGGGGTTGCAGTGAAATCAAGATAATTGAAAATTGAAAATTGAGAATTGACAATTAAACCTTCGGGGCGAGAGCTTCGGAGGTTTTTTTTAGAGTTAAGAATTAAGAGATAAGAAGTAAGAGTTGATTTTAGAAAAGAATTAAAAACTCCGTTAGGAGTTTCATGTCAATAGAAAAAGCATTCCAACGCAAAACACCAACCCCAGCGGGGTTGCATTCATTTTGTGCAACCCTTACAGGGTTGAATTATCGGGAATTATACATCTTCTATTGATATGAAAGCCCGCTGGGCTTTTAAACAAATTTTTAATCACTAAAAACTAATCACTATTTTACTATCTTTGCCGTACCTCAAATAACGAATCAAAATAAGTGAATATGGAAAAAGTAGAGTCAAGTAGCAAGTGCGAAAATATTAAAAATAATCAAAGAAAACATTCTTAGGAGAATCAAAGTTCAATTTTTCACGAGGCCTTTTATTGATAATATGCTGATATTGTTTAAGTTGCGATTCTGTTACATTAT
>JAZRVS010000007.1:0-29122 GCA_045599365.1 Bacteroidales bacterium | reverse complement strand
ACGAGCCATTTCACAAACTTTGTTTGAATATCCCCATTCGTTATCGTACCAAGAAACAACTTTAACGAAAGTTGGATCCAATTGAATACCAGCTTTAGCATCGAAGATAGAAGTACGAGAATCGTTACGGAAGTCAGTTGAAACAACTGCATCTTCAGTATATCCAAGGATACCTTTCAATTCGCCTTCTGAAGCAGCCTTCATAGCAGCGCAGATTTCATCGTAAGTACATTCTTTGCTCAATTCAACAGTTAAGTCAACTACAGAAACATCAGATGCAGGAATACGCATTGACATACCAGTTAATTTACCATTCAATTCAGGAAGAACTTTACCTACTGCTTTAGCAGCACCTGTTGAAGAAGGAATGATGTTTTCAAGAATACCACGACCACCTCTCCAGTCTTTCTTAGAAGGACCGTCAACAGTTTTTTGAGTTGCAGTAGCAGCGTGAACTGTAGTCATCAAACCTCTCTTGATACCGAATTTGTCGTTCAATACTTTCGAGATAGGAGCTAAACAGTTAGTTGTACAAGATGCGTTTGAAATGATTGTTTGACCAGCGTAAGTTTTGTCATTAACACCATAAACGAACATTGGAGTTGCGTCTTTTGAAGGTGCAGACATGATAACTTTCTTAGCACCAGCTTTAATGTGAGCTTCTGCTAATTCTGCTGTTAAGAAGAAACCTGTAGATTCAACAACTACATCTACGCCAAGAGCACCCCAAGTGATGTTTACTGGGTCTTTTTCTGCGAAGATTTGGATTTTGTTACCATCAACAATCATGAAGTTTCCTTCAACTTTGATGTCGTGGTTGAATTGACCATGTACTGAATCATATTTTAGCATGTAAGCTAAATAGTCAGCATCCAAAAGGTCGTTGATACCTACTACTTGAATGTCTTTGCTGAAGTTTTCTACAGCAGCGCGGAACACCATACGGCCGATACGTCCGAAACCGTTAATACCAAGTTTAATTGCCATAATGAATAAATTTATGAATTATTGTTAATAACATTTTTTAATGACCACAAAGGTATAAATTTTTTTGAAAACGATACATATTGATTATAATTTTTTATGTAATGATATACATCTTGGTAGCAATTTACTTGTCAGTTACTAGTTTTCAGTTTCTAGTTATCAGTTGTCAGACGAATCTCTTTGTGTAATCTTCTTCCATTATGGAAATCAAACTAAAACTGACTGCTGATACCTGATTACAAATGATTATGCTGCCAATTTGTATATTGTCTCCTTTTTTGGGGCTTCTTCAAAGTTCATTGTGTATTGATGTCGCGAAATACCCCTACCAATCAACAAACACTCAGCTCGTATGCTTAATAATGTAGTTTCCATTGAAAAATTCAAAACAACTTATTACTTTTGCATACTAAATTTATAAAAATGGAAAGAAAAGTTCGTGTTCGTTTTGCTCCAAGTCCAACTGGACCTCTTCACATGGGTGGCGTTCGTACTGCGTTGTTTAATTATTTGTTCGCAAAAAAGAATGGCGGTGATTTTTTGTTGAGAATCGAAGATACCGATCAAACTCGTTTTGTGAAAAACGCTGAAGCTTATATCGTTGAATCGTTAAAATGGTGCGGTATCAAAGTTGACGAAGGTATTGGCGTTACTCCAGAAGGACCTTACGGACCTTATCGACAAAGCGACAGAAAACCGTTGTATAAACAATATGCCTATCAATTGATTGAATCTGGTAACGCTTATTTCGCTTTCGATACAGCCGAAGAACTTGCCGAACTTCGTGCAAAAGGTGAACAATCAAAAACACCTTTTGTCTATAATCATACAACTCGTATGCAGTTGTGTAACTCGTTGACGTTGCCAAAAGATGAAGTTGACAAACGATTGGCAAGCGGCGAACAATTTGTGATTCGTTTTAAAATGCCTGAAAATCAAGATGTTGATTTGTATGATGAAATTCGTAAGGAGGTTCATTTCAATACAAACGAACTCGATGACAAGGTGCTATATAAGTCCGACGGAATGCCTACATATCACTTGGCAAATGTGGTTGACGATTATTTGATGAAAATTACTCACGTGATTCGTGGCGAGGAATGGTTGTCGTCTATGCCGTTGCACGTGCTTTTGTATCGTGCTTTTGGTTGGGAAAATGTGATGCCGAAATTTGCTCATCTTCCTTTAATTCTTAAACCACAAGGACAAGGAAAATTAAGTAAACGCGATGGCGACAAACTTGGTTTCCCAGTGTTCCCACTGTTTTGGGTTGGCGACGATGGAGAAACGGCTCAAGGTTACCGCGAAAATGGTTATTTGCCAGAAGCATTTGTGAATATGCTTGCTTTACTTGGCTGGAATCCTGGTACGGAACAAGAGATTTTCACTATGGACGAGCTGATTCAGGCTTTCAGTCTTGAACGTGTTGGAAAATCTGGTTCCCGTTTTGATCCTGAAAAAACAAAATGGTTCAACCAACAATGGTTGCATCGCACCGATTCAGCTACATTGGCAGAAATGTTTCTGTCGATTTTGAAAGAGAAAAATATCTCTGCACCAATGGATTATGTCGTAAAAGTGTGCGATATGATTAAGGAACGTGCCGTGTTTGTTCAGGATTTATGGACAAATGGCTATTATTTCTTCGAAGCTCCGCAATCATACGAACCAAAAGATGTAAAGAAACGTTGGAAAGACAATGCTTCTGAAAAAATTCAAAAAACATTGGAATTCTTAGAAAACGAATCTGATTACACCTCGAAAACATTGGAAGAAAAAACAATGGCTTTCATTGCTGCAAACGAATTCAATGTGGGACAAATTTGCAACTGCTTGCGCTTGGCTGTTGTAGGCGCTTGTATGGGGGCTCATTTGTTCGACATTTTCGAAATGATTGGCAAGGAAGAAACATTGAATCGCGTTCGTAAGGCATTGCAGACTATTCAGGTAGAGGAGTAAAATAGATTGATAAATTCAAATACAAACTCCGAAAACAATATCAAAAAAGGAATAGTATGTTTTGAACTAATTGAACTAATTGATTTTTAACATTCATAAGTATGGAATATTTTTTTCTATGTTTGTGATGTTAAAATGAAATAATATGAAAAAATTTAGTTTTGTTAAAATTGCATTAGCAGCATTATTGGGTGTTGTAATGCTGTCTTCGTATACGGAGTTGAGTTTGTCTGAAACAAAGTTGACGTATTCTGCATGGGATGAAACGAATTCATTTGTCGTAAAAACTGATTTGAATTGGGAAATTGTTGAACAACCTGATTGGGTGTATACAAAAAAAATAGAAGAAAATGGTAGAACTACTGTCGAAGTTACTACTGAAAAAAATCATAGTTTTGATTCCCGTTCGGGAAAAATAAAAATTCAAACAGCCGAAAAATATTATATAGTTGATATAATACAAGATGGGGTACATCAGGAACAAGAATCTGGAGATTTGGGATTGTCTGTTGAATGGGGAACTTGTAATATGGGAGCAACGAATTCATACGAGTATGGAAAGTTCTATACATGGGATGAAATACATAATTACGAAAGCAATGGTTATAGATTGCCAACGGCAGAAGAACAAAAAGAACTACTAAATAAGTGTATGTCTGTTTGGGGTGAAAATAATGGTGTTAATGGGATGTGGTTCGTTGCAAAGAATGGCAATGCTGTTTTTCTTCCTGCTGCGGGTAGTCGTAGCGGTACGGACGTAGACTATGTGGGTTCCCACGGGTACTACTGGTCTTCGTCTGCGAGCAGCGACGACTACGCTGGCTGCCTGTACTTCAACTGTGGCGGTGCCAGCATGAGCGGCTACTTCGACCGCTACGACGGTCAGTCTGTTCGTTTGGTGCTTGGTTTGTAGAATTTACCATTTCCAAGCCAAAGAACAACGAACACAAATACAATCCGAAGGCTTGCGGTTACCAGACACGGAGTGTCACAAAACCGCAAGCCTTCGGATTTTTCAAAACAACATTTTTTATAGTGTAGTATGCGAATCGTAGTTTGCAACTGCATTTATATGGAGATTTCTCCTTCCCCTTCAAATCTATCCTTAATCGTGTGAACTTTCATATTTTCAACGCAGATTGAAGTGTCCACATTGTGTTCAAATTCTTCTGTTCTTAACATATAGGAAATTATGGTACTTCAAAACTTAAAATATATCAGAATGGCTCCCTGTGTTTGTCAAAATAAGTGTTAGTTCATTCTCATAAACTTTCCATAACAAAAGCCAATCTCCTTTTATATGAGCTTCCCAAAAACCAGAATAGTTTCCGCTTAATTTATGTGGCTTATAAGACGAAGGCAATGTTCCTGTTGTTTCAAGAATTTTGATTGCTTTTTTCAACAAATCCATATTTAAGCCCCGTTTTTGACATTGCTTAACATCTTTTTCGAACTGTTTAGTGGTTTTTATTGTGTACATTATATACCAAGATTTTCGAAAAGATCAGTCGAGGATTTGTAAGTTGTAACACGCCCAGCTTTTATATCTTCAATAGATTTGTCAATGGCACATTTTTTTCCTTTTGTGGATTCCGTTTTTTTCTTTGCTCCAAGAGCAATCAATGCATCAATAAGTTTTTCAAAAACTTTGTTTCGAGCATCGTATTCTAATGTTATTGTTGCCATGAGGATTAATATTAGTTCATGGCAAATATACTATTTTTCAAAAATAATACAATACTAATTCAATAGCGCATCTACCTGTACATGTGTCAATATCTTGCAATGTTTTTGTTCTTAATATATAGGAAATTATAGCACTTTAAAACAAAAGCAATGAAAAAACTCGATGCCGAAAAAGCAGCAAAATAACAGAAATCACGCAAAGTTTTAGCATGAAACGATACGTTTTAGATGCCAATGTTTTCAATATTGACATGTTGAATTTTACCGTAAATGGTTGTATATTTGCATTGTACAATTAAAATATACAGGCTATGGCAACTTACACATTAATATTGAACGAGCGTTTCTCTGGAGCCAAGAAACTTCTTGAGTTCTTAAAATCGTTAAACTTTGTCGAAATTCAACCAAACAACACAAAGGAAAGTTCATCTTATGACCAAGAGTTTGTAAAAAAAATAGAGCGTAGTCGTTCCAGCAAAGGCAAAAAGATAAAAATTGATGATTTATGGAAGTAATCTACAAGTCTGAAGCATTATCTGACATTGAATACTGGAAAAATCGGGCAATAAACAAGTGCAAAAAAAGATTTCTGCACTTATAAAAGACATAATTGATCATCCATATACAGGAATTGGCAAACCTGAACCTTTGAAATATAATCTTTCTGGATGTTGGAGCAGAAGAATTAGCGATGGTGACAGATTAGTTTACGAGGTTGTCTCTGGAGAAATACATATCTTGTCTTTACGAGGGCATTACTAATATTCATTCATCTCACAATCCATGTGGTAAATTCACAACGAGTGTTTTAACATATAGGAGTTTATAGCTCTTCAAAACAATATGAAAAAAGTAATGCTAATCGCAAGTGCTATTCTTGCAATATGCTGTGTGCCTTGTTCGTGGGTTGTAGTTTGTCCGTTGATAGTTGAATCTCTTTGATTTTGTTCAGTTTACCATTATGGAAATCAAACAGACTTTGTTTTAACTATAACCATTCAGTAAAGTTGTCTTTATTGACAACTATATATGTTGCATCTGGGTACGCTTCACGGAATGTTTTTGGCGCTTTGGGATGTTTCTTGCCAGACTTCATTTCAAAAGCTGCTAATGTTTGTCCATCATCTTCAAGCAAATCAATTTCTTGATTGTCGTATGTCCTCCAAAAATACAGATTTTGAGGTAATCGATTGTTAAATTTCCGTTTTAGTCGTTCGCTTACAATAAAGCTTTCCCATAAAGCACCTTGTTCTTCTTTGCTTCGGTCGGTAAATGGGCGAAAATCGTTTATCACAGCATTGCGTATCCCATTGTCAACAAAATACCATTTTGATGATTTTGTAATTTCTTTACGGAGATTTTTCGAATATCCTCCGACACGAAATAGAACAAATACTTTTTCTAATAAATTAAGATAGCGCTCTACAGTATTTCGACTCAATCCAAGTTGTCTGCCTAATTCCTCGATGGAAACTTCGTTGCCAATTTGGTATGCAATCAAACGGAGTAAGTCGTGCAATTTTTGAGAATTTTTCAATCCGTCGAACATCAAAATGTCACGAAGAAGATATGAATCAACTATTTCTGTTAGATATTGACTTTTTCTAGTGTAGTCAGTAATTGTGAACAATTCAGGGTAACCTCCATATACAATAGATGTATTGATGTCGGTAATTGCTTCATACATTGTGGTATGATTTGCTCGTTCCCGAAAGGAGATTGGTGTCAACATAAAACGAGTACACCTGCCAACCAAAGGCTCTCCTGCGTGGTTTTGCAAGTCAAATGAAGAAGAACCAGTTGCTATAATTGCTAGATTCGGTACTTCATCAACCATTAGTTTGAGTTTCATTCCAATGTCAGGAATATGTTGCGCTTCGTCGATTGCCAATAATTCTATCCCAGAAAAGATGTTCCGATAATTTTGTATTGACTTGTCTGCTAACATTCGAATTGTATCGGAACTTTCTCCATTGATAACTAATGTCTTTCCCTGAAAATTATTAATGATGTCGTGCAACAAAACAGTCTTACCGACTCGACGAGCTCCATATATCAACATAACCTTTTGTGGTTGTATGTTTGCTTCTATTTGTTGTCTCAATATTCTTGTTACCTGTTGCATTACTATATATTTTAGTTATCAAATGCAAATATACAAATTTTCTTCAAAAATACCAAATTCGTTCAGTGTCATTGAATGAATTTGGCTAAATTCGTTCAGTGCGACTGAAGGAATTTATGTTTTTTGCGTTATATCGTATGCCGAAGAAATCTCACTTTCCCATATTTTCGGAATAGTATTGCAAAAAGTTGTAATTTTGCATGTACGAAAATACAATTCTAATGCAATTCAAAACAACCATAGACGTTCCTCATTCGGCGTTTGAAATTTCTCATGCGCAAAAAGGAATGTCGGTTGGCTCGTGTTTCTCGACAAATATTGGTAGTCGTTTGCACAACGCGAAATTTCCAATTCTTGTCAATCCGTTAGGAACGATTTACAACCCTGTTTCTATTGCAAATACCATAGACTTATTGCTCGGCACAAAAGCATTTGACGAACAACAAGTTTTTTTTGCTAATGGTGTTTGGCAATCGTATTATTTGCACACATCGTTTTCGTCGGTTACAAAAGACGAAGTGTTGCGGAAATTTCATGCAGTTAAAGAAGACTTTCAGCAAAATTTCAAGAGCTTGGATTATGTGATTCTTACTTTGGGAACTGCATGGGTTTACGAGTTGAAGTCGTCCAAACAAATTGTGAATAATTGCCACAAAACGGCCGCTTCACAATTCAACAGAAGACGTTTGTCCGTTGCTGAATGTGTGTCAGTTTTGAAACACGCAATAGAACAATTACGAAACGAAAATCCAAATCTTCACGTAATTTTTACCGTTAGTCCAATTCGACATTGGAAAGATGGCGCGCACGAAAATCAAGTGAGCAAATCAACATTGTTTTTGGCAATTGAAGAATTACAAAATGCTCTGCAAAACATTTCGTATTTCACTGCGTATGAGTTACTTATGGACGATTTGCGAGATTATCGCTTCTATGCCGACGATATGCTTCATCCAAGCGATGTGGCGATAGAATATATATGGGAAAAGTTTTCGGAAACATATTTTTCAAAAGAGACCAAAGATGTAATCAAGCGAATAGATTCCATTCAAAAAGCATTGGAACACAAGCCATTCAATGCCGAAAGCGAAGAATACAAATTGTTTCTTGAAAAGACGAAAACAGAAATAAAAAATTTACAAAAAAAATATAATTGGTTAGATTGGTCGTTTTAATTCTTAATTTATACCATTTATGATAGTTCAACTTGCACACAATATTATTTCATCGTTAGGATTTTCGTCAGAAGAAAATTATAGCGCGGTAAAAGAAGGAAAAACGAATCTAAGCTTGCACGAAAATTACTTCAATTTGCCAGAACCGTTTGTGGGTGCGTTGATTGATGAAGATAAATTACAAGCAGAATTTGAGAAAATCAATGTTACACGATGCCGTTACACCAAGTTTGAAAAAATGGCAATTCTTAGCGTGTATAAATCTCTCCAACAACTTGATATTCAGGCGAATTCTTCAAAAGTTCAATTTATTCTATCAACAACGAAAGGAAATGTTCATTTGCTCGAAAATCTTGATGGATATGAAGAAGATAGAGTTCATCTTTGGAAATCTGCACTATTGATAGCACAATTTTTCGGAAATAGTAACGAGCCAATTGTTATTTCAAATGCGTGTATTTCGGGAGCATCAGCACAAATCACAGCCAAAAGAATGTTGGAATCGGGAGAATGCGATGTTGCTATTGTTGTGGGAGCAGATTGTATTTCAAAATTTATAGTGTCTGGTTTTCAGTCGTTTAAGGCACTTTCGCCAGAACTTTGTAAACCATACGATAAAAATAGAGTAGGACTTAATCTTGGCGAAGCCGCAGCGACAATTATATATGGTACGACAGAAACGCCAAAGAAAAATAATATAATTCTTCGTGCTGGAGCTATGGCTAATGATGCAAATCACATTTCAGGACCATCAAGAACAGGTGCGGGACTATATCTTGCAATACAAAAAGCAATGGAAGAAACGAGTCCACAGGAAATTGCATTTGTAAACGCACATGGAACAGCCACTGCCTACAACGATGATATGGAATCGCTTGCGCTCACAAGTGCCAATTTACAAGATAGACCAATAAATAGTTTAAAAGCATATTTTGGTCACACTCTTGGCGCTGCTGGAGTGTTGGAATCTATTATTTCTTCGCTTGCAATACAAGACAATATCGTATTGAAAGTGAATAACTTAACAGAACGAGGAACGGTTGTTCCTATAAACTCAATGATGGAAACAACAAGTTGTTCGGAATCAAAATTTTTAAAAGTTCTGTCTGGTTTTGGTGGTAGCAATGCGGCTTTGTTATTTGAAAAAATTCAATAGCGACTGAGCTCGCTCTAATGCTATTTGTTACCATTTTTTTTGATACAATTTCGCGAGTTCATTTTGTGCAAATTGTGAAACTTTTCTAAAAAAAGACTTGTCTTATAAATAAAAATTATATATTTGCGCATCCATTTGGAATATGCTGATAATGAAGAAGATAATTACTATATTGGTTGCTGTTGTCGCGGGAATGATACAAGTTTTTGGGCAAATAGAAATTTATAATGCTCCCAATGGTGTAATAACTGGCGATGTTTGTGTACCTAAAAAAGGATTCGATTTGAATAATGATTTGATAATAGAAGGAGATTTGTCTTTGACGGGAAACTTGAATATAAAGAAAGCTACATTAGTTGTTAAGGGAATTATAAAAAATGCTAATAGTGGATATAAAATATCTGTACAAACCGATGATGGTATAATAGCAATTTTGGGATTTATAGATGCTCATAATAAAGTTGATAAAGAAGCAACAGATTATAAGAATGGAGACTTCATTATATATAAACAAAACGGAAAGGATGAAACGAATAAACCAGAAAATGCATATATAGAAAATGGAAAGTATGATAGTGAGAAAGCGTTAAAGGCAGCTGAAGAATTAATGAGTGAAAAGTCTCAATTTCTTCCAATCGAACTAACCTATTTTACAGTTTCGCAAAAAGGGCAGGATATAGAGTTTGAATGGGAAACTGCAAGTGAGACGAACAATGATTATTTTACAATAGAATATTCTATAGACGGAATAAGTTTCTACGAACTTACCACAGTAGCAGGTTCTGGAACTACAAGTGAAGCAACTTCGTATAGTTATGTTTGGAATGCAGACGAAGGCGGGCTGTTTTATTTCCGTTTGAAACAAACCGATTACAACGGCGAGTATAGCTACTCAAAAGTTGTTGCATTGAAATTTGATAAAGAAACAATACAAGGCATTTATTTTCAAAATGGGAAAATAATGTACAATGGCAGTCCATTGCGTTTGTAATTATAAGAGTTGTCAGTAGCCAGACATCAGTTGTCAGTTGATCAGTTCACCTACGAAGCCGTCATCCTGAGCAACGCGAAAGATCTGCCTACAACTACCCTAATGATTATTCTTTGCAACTCTTTGATTATGGAGACAGATTCTTCACTTCGCTATGCTCGTTCAGAATGACGGTTCCAATAGTGACATTTACAATGACGGTTTTGGAAAACTAAAAAAGAAGATGTTGCGGTTTACGACAACCCTGCCGCATTAGCTGGTGAGCGTTAAAAAAAATCACGAAATGCAGCGTAAAACACAAAAAGCTGTTTGAGCGTAGCGAGTTCTTTTTGTGTAGCGTAATGCAGTGATTTTTTAGCGAAGCAGGTTCGCGGCAGAGCTTTTCTTTGCTTCGTTTCTTTTGTCGGCACAAAAGAAATGAAGAGAATAGACTTTCTTTGGTTCGTTTCTTTCGTCGCAGAAAGAAATGAACAGAATAATTTCTTGTTACTTTTGTTATTAGTCGTCACTTACCAGCAGTCAGTTGTCAGTTGCTCAGTTCACCTACGAAGCCGTCATCCTGAGCAACGCGAAAGATCTGCCTACAACTACCCTAATGATTCTTCTTTGCAACTCTTTGATTATGGAGACAGATTCTTCACTTCGCTATGCTCGTTCAGAATGACGGTTCCAATAATGGTATTATTCTATGAACTAAAGACACGATAAATCAACGTCTCTACATTTAATTCTTATCTCTTATTTCTTACTTCAATTGAAGTTCGTTTTTGGCAATTTCTTGAAACTTTTCTTTTATAGAACTTGTCTTTTTGTAAAAAATGTATATTTGTCCATTGATAGATATATAAAATAATAAACTTAACGTCCTTTGTGTAACGCGTTTATGGACGATATGAGGAAGGAGTTATTGAGATGAAAAAAGTATTTATAGCGGTTGTTGGTGTTGGTAAGTTAGATTTACTTACAAAAATTGTTGGCTCTTTGCTACTTGTTTTCGCTTTCGGGGGAAATGTATATGCAAAGGATATAAACTCAAATGCTGATTGGGCATCAGTTACTGCAACAGATGATGTGGTTGTAAAGATTGGAGGTTCAACAACACTTCCATCTGATATAACTTGCAAATCATTAACATTGAATACACAAGGGACTAAGTTAGATTTTGCAGGACATAAGATGACAATTTCTGGTAACGTAACAATTAGTGGATATGATGCAAAAATTCTAAATGCAAATATTGATGCCAGTGGAAATTTAGAAATGACCAGTCAAAATTCATCTATTACTGGAACTCTTGTAAAAGTCGCAGGCAACGTAACGGTCAATGGGTATGAAGCTAAAATAAATTCAGCACTTGAATGCGGTGGAAATTTATCAATGAGTAATCAAAATACCTATATATCGGGTCCAATAAATGTTGGAGGGGATATTATAATTTCTGGTTATTCCGCTGGTGTTGGAGGTAATGTTGTTTGCCAAGGAGATTTTACAATGACTTCGCAAAATTCATATATTCATGGAGATGTGAGTGTCAAAGGTGATATAAGTATGTCAGGATATGGCAGTTCAATTTCTGGCTCTGCTACCGCAGGTGGTTCTATCAATACATCGAATAATTCCAATATTTCTGGAAGTCAATCTCAAAATGACCCAAGTGGAGGAGAAGATCCATTTGGCGAGGAACCTGGTGGAGAAGAACCATCTGGAGAAAATCCTGTTGGAGAAGAACCTGATAATAATAGTGCATGGCAAATAAAATGTACTGGTGCCAATAAATGGGGAGGTGTCAGTGAAAATTCATTTTACAATTTTAACGAATGTACAAGTGATTTATTGTTTATTTCGATGAATATAACTGGTACTTGGAGTGATCAAGCAAAATTTCAATTATATTATAATGGAAATCCTATTCATTGCGATGTTAGCGGCGGTAATCTTACGCTAAATTGTTATAGTGGAGATGCAAATTACGTTATAAATGATGCTACCGAAGGAATACGTTATTTAATTTTAAATAAAACAACAAATAAAATTTATACGCAAACCGCCGAACCTGAATGTGGCCCTAAAAAGCCAGTCATTCCAGAAATAAATGATGTTTGTATAGAATCAATTGCTTCATTAGCTGAACCTACTGTAACATGGGGTCAATCAAAATCGCAAGCATTTTGGTCAAAAGATGGAACAACATCTTTTACACCGTCGTCTTCAACACTTAACATCGGTGATGAATTTTATTATGTTGCAATAGATGCAAACGGTGCAGACCCTGTACTTTCTAACAAAATAAAAGTTATGGGTAAGCCTTCCATTTCTCCAATCGGTGATATTTCATATTGTGCTGCAGATGGAGGATATGATTTATCAAAGCATATAGTTACCGATAATGGAGCAACAACAACTGTAATTTGGAAATTAAACGGAAGTACAATAAGCAATAGTAGCAAACCAACATTAAATGCTGGTGATGAATTGTACGTTGAAGCAACAAATACTTGTGACATTACATCGGCTACAATGGAGGTTTCAAATGGTTGTATTCCAAAAATTGAAACGATAGGTAATTTTGATGCAATTTGTAATGGTGAAACGTTATCTTTACCAGAACCAGAAATAAATTATTATGAAGAAGATGAAGGTGATTATCAATGGCAAATTTTAAATGGAGAAGAATGGGAGCCATTTGAAGAAACTTATAGATTTGATTATGATTATGATAATGGCAAAAAACTTCGAGTTGTTGCATACAATACTTTAATGATTCCATCGTATTCTAATGAACTTGTAGTGACAGTAAAACCAAACACTCCAGAGTTTATGGTATCTGTATCTGGGAATTCTGTAATGGAACCACTTGGTGGAAGTTCGTCATCTGTGACATATACAGTAACAAAAGAAAATGAATGCAATAGCGATGATTTAGAAGTGACATTATCAGATGACAATTTTGGTTATTCAATAGATGGAAATAAAGTGATAGTATTTTTAAAAGATGATACTGAACTTGGAACGTATGAAACAAAAGTAAAATTTGACATTGGTAGTGAAAGTAAAGAGGAATCATTAACGGGACTTGTTGCAGAATATCCAAAATCATTTCCTATAAGAAGAATAAAATATAAGAATTGTCAAGATTGTGAAGAAGTATTCAATGAAGAAACTAAAGAACTTGAGACTATCTGTGGTGAAACATACAAATGTATTGATACCGATGAAATAGTATACTTCAAAACAACAGATGACGGAAAACTCAACATACAATTGCATTCAGATGAACAATATGAATACATCAATGAAGGTACAATAGAATGCACCGAATTTACGCTGACAACATCGGCAAGTGACCACTTTAGTGGAAAATTTGTAAACAAAGGAACTATAAAGGCTGATAAAATCTATTATGGTACATCTAGTAAAAAACTGGGTGGAAGAGATGCCGTCTATTTTGATTGTGGTGGAACATTTATTGCAAATGACTTAGAAATGAATTTCAATACAATAACAACTTCATTGAAAGGGATATTCTTGATATACAACACGTTTAAGATAGCACCAGCACAAGGTCAAAATTTTGAGATAGCCAAATGTACAGAAATAAAGACGTATTCTACTGACATTGGTATTAGTGGTGGTTCAATGGAGATAAGCATTCATGGTCATTTGAATACAGAATATTTTGATGTTAATATTCCAAACATAACGTCTTATGAAGATGCAGTAATAACAATTGGACATTTAGAAAATCCGAATCTTAACTTGGTAATAAGTGAAAGTAGTTTGTTGAATCTTTGTACAAACCCAACAGTTGGTGCTCCAGACAATATTGGATACATATATGGAACTGTAATGTATTTGTCGGATGAATCAACAGGTTGGGTAGATGATATTACACCAATTACGGAAGGCGATTTAAATCATAATGACAATTCAAGTGCATATTGGACAACACGCGACAAATTTGGAGATCCTATTGCAAAAGCAGTTATTCCCGCATATAAATCATACAAGGATTGTATTGAGGAAAAGGGCATGTCTTCGTTTTTAGGTATTGACGACGACCCATTCTTACCAAAGGACAAAGAAATACGCAAACTTTACAATTGCAATCCATGTTCAAAGGATTTCGAAGACACGAAGATGGAGATTCGCGAGATACATGGTAAAACATTCCGATTAATCAACGGTGAGCTTATTTATTGCGAGAACGATAACTAAAACGGGGGGAAGCAGATAAATTGAGAATTGCCAATCATTATTGGTTATTCTTGTTCATCAATCCACTCTTTCAACTTGTCTTGTAAAAGTTTTTTGTCGGGTAAATATAATGCGTATTGTTGTGCAAAAATATTTGCATCTTTCGGAAGTGTAAGTTCTACCATGGTTTCCTTTTTGTCTCTGCACAGCAATATTCCTATTGTTGGATGTTCGTAATCTTGTTTTACATACCTATCATAGTAATTTACATACATCTGCATTTGTCCTAAATCTTGATGCGTTAATTTGTCGATTTTTAGGTCAATCAGTACATAGCACTGCAACAATCTATTGTAGAACACCAAATCAACAAAATAATTATCTTCGTCAAAAGTAAATCTTTTTTGACGTGCTTCGAATAAAAATCCTTTGCCCATTTCCAAGAGGAATGTTTGCAATTTGCCAATAATAGCACTTTCCAATTGTGTTTCGCTAAAAGATTCATCTTGTTTTAGCCCGAGAAACTCAAGCGTAACAGGGCTTTTCAATATGTCCATTGGTTTTTCTACTGATTGTCCTTCGTTTGCCAAGCGCATTACTTCCGATTTGTTACGACTCAAAGCAAGTCGTTCGTATAAACTTGAATTGTATTGCCTTTGCAGTTGCCGGACACTCCAATTCCCTTTTTTGCTCTCTATTTCGTAAAATGAGCGTTCTTCGGGATTTTCTATGCGCATTAAAATAAGATAGTGATTCCACGATAAATTGAAATTTGGAATTTTGTTATATAAATTTGATACGGGAGACTCCGTAGATTTCCGCAACACTGTCGCGGATTTTGAATATATTAAGAAAAACTTCCTTGTTCTTTCTAAAGTGTCAACCGACCAACCTTTCCCCAATCTTTCCGTTAAAATTGCCGCAACATTTTTCAAGATACTTTTTCCATATTCCGCACGTTCACTGCCATTTTGAATCACATCAACAATAGTATGACCAATTTCATACTTGGTTATTACTTCTGCAACATTAATTACTTTTGCGGCTTCACTACGTGCCGATAAAACCAATTGTTCTATTCGATTGGCTAAATCATCAATTAGATTTTTGTCTGGTTTGTTAGATTTATTCATAATTGCTTTTCATTTTTGTGGTTTGACAATGCAAAGATATAATTTATTAGGAAATGATACAAAACAAATAATTCATAGATGGCTTTCAAAAGTTTTGCTGCTTACGATAATTCCTAGTTCATTAATAATTAACTGCGTTTGTTCAGTCGGATGTTTGAATCTTAAATGATTCGTCATCGAAGCCAGTACCCTAATCGGTAGCGAAGGCTCTACCAACACTACCATGACGACTCTTTGTTTGTGGAGACAGATTCCTCCCGTTGGTCGGAATGACAGTTCCAATTAAAGTATTTTCTTAATTGTCAATTCTTCACTCTTAATTGTCTTTTCTGGCAATTAATTTGTAGAAACGCGGAGCTCCACGTCTCTACAGAATTTTTAATCGCTTCTCTCTTAATTCTTTATGGCTGAAGGCCAATACATTCCATCTAATAAAACAATTCTTGTTTCTTGACTCTTGATTCTTGCTTCTTTGTTTGTTGGGACAGATTCCCCATTTTTTATCTTTTCTTTTTTTTTTGTAAAAAAATAACCAAAACCAATTCAGTATGGCAAAAATTAACGTAAAAGACAAGGAAATAGCGATTATATCCATTCAAAATCAGGACTTCGTATCATTAACAGATATTGCCAAATATAAAACTGAAGAGCCAAATGTTGTTATCGGTAATTGGATGCGAAATCGAAATACAATTGAATACTTAGGACTTTGGGAAACACTATATAATCCAAAATTTAAACATATAGAATTCGAGGGGTTTAGAAATCAAGCAGGATTACATGCGTTTACATTATCTCCTCAAAAATGGATTAATACAACCAATGCTGTTGGCATTATTTGTAAATCTGGACGATATGGAGGAACGTATGCACACAAAGACATAGCATTAAAGTTTGCAAGTTGGATTTCTGTGGAATTTGAATTATACATAGCCAAGGAATTTCAACGATTAAAAGAAGAGGAGCAAAAAGCTATTGGGTGGTCAATAAAACGCGAACTTGCAAAAATAAACTACCATATTCATACCGATGCGATTAAGCAAAATCTTATACCTAAAGAACTTACCAAATCACAGACATCAAAAATATATGCAGATGAAGCCGATGTGTTGAATATCGCTTTGTTTGGCGAAACTGCGCAAGATTGGAGACTTGAAAACCCCGATTTGCAAGGAAATATGCGCGATTATGCCACTGTAAACCAACTTATCTGTCTTTCCAATTTGGAAAATCTTAACTCGGTTTTTATAAACGAAGGTTTGCCACAAACTGAACGACTTATTCGCCTCAACCATGTTGCAATACAACAAATGCGTATTCTTCAAAACACGAAAGAGAATAAAATGCTGGGGAGTGATTAACGATTATGATAGAAAAATTGATTTCTACTTTAAGTTATTCAGTTGGTCTTCCAACACTACCATGACGACTCTTTGTTTATGGGGACAGATTCCTCCCGTTGGTCGGAATGACAGTTCCAATTAAAGTATTTTCCTAATTGTCAATTCTTCACTCTTAATTGTCTTTTCTGGCAATTAATTTGTAGAAACGCGGAGCTCCACGTCTCTACAGAATTTTTAATCGCTTCAAAATAATGCACAATGGTCCATTATTAATCATTTTTTGTAAAATAGTGCGTTCTGAATTATGTGTTTTTTGTAAAATAGAGCAAATTCCATCTTTCCATGGAGAACTTTCGTTGTTCTCAAGGAAAAATAAGGTATCTTTGCCAAGCGAAATAATTCTCTATGGCAAAACCTCAAATACATCATTACCTTCTTTTTGCGTATAGAATCGCTATTTTGTATGTCTTGATGTCGCTTACTCGAATTGTTTTTTATACTTACAATGCGAGTTTGTTTCCAGATGTTTCTTCAAGTGATTTTTTCCCTATTTTTTTTGGTGGTTTGCGTTTTGATACAACGGCAATTATTTATTTGAATTGCGTTTTTATTCTTATGAATATTCTACCATTTCGTTTTGTGTATAATTCTGGATATCAAAAGGTTGCAAAATGGTTCTACATTCTGACTAATTCTGTCGGGTTACTTGCCAATCTTGCCGATGTAGTCTATTATCCGTTTACACTCAAACGTACTACGTCGCTCGTTTTTGCCCAATTTTCCAACGAAGAAAATCTGCTTCCTCTCATTGGTCAATTTCTTTTAGATTGGTGGTATATGGTACTATTGTTCGTGGCATTTGTTGCGTTACTTATCTTTTTATACGACAGATTTTCTGCTAAACAACCTATAGAACAAAATTGGAAATTTATGACTTGTTCTATCGTTTCAATGTGCATCGTACTTATGTTGTGCTTCGGTGGCATTCGTGGCGGATTTGGACATAGTACACGCCCAATTTCTCCTTCCGATGCGGGCGAATATGTGAATCATCCCAACGAAATGGCTATTGTCCAAAATACGCCATTCACGTTGTTACGAACTATTGGCAAAACAGCATATTCTCGTATGAATTATTTCTCTGAAGACGAGGCAGACACTTATTTTTCCATTCATCATACCGGTTCTCACGGAGAAATGAAGAAGTGCAATGTTGTTATCTTCATTTTAGAAAGTTGGGGTCGCGAACACGTTGGATTTTTAAATAGAGATATACCAAACTATAAAGGATTTACGCCATTTGTGGATTCGTTAATGGAACATAGTCTTGTGTTTAAATATGCTTTTGCAAATGGTCGAAAATCTATTGACGCTTTACCATCGGTATTAGCAAGTATTCCGTTTATGAAAAATTCTTACGTGTTGTCGCATTATTCAAGCAACAACACGTGTAGTTTGCCACAATGCCTTGCTCAAGAAGGATATTATTCGGCTTTTTTCCATGGTGCACCCAATGGTTCTATGGGTTTTCAGTCATACTCCCATTTGATAGGCTTTGATGATTATTTTGGCAAAACTGAATACAACAACGATGCAGATTTTGATGGTATTTGGGGCATTTGGGACGAAGAATTTTTCCAGTTCTATGCAAAAAAAATGAATTCGTTTAAAGAACCATTTATTACAAGTGTGTTCTCGCTTTCTTCGCACCATCCATTTAAAGTTCCAGAACGATACAAAGACGTATTCCCGAAAGGGGAAGTTCCATTACAAGAATGTATTGCATATACAGATAATGCAATACGACAATTCTTTGCGTATGCAAAACAACAAGATTGGTACAATAATACCTTGTTTGTCTTTACCGCCGATCATTCTTCTGTTGGAACTTTAGAAGAATACAAAAACATTCAAGGGAAATTTGCAATTCCAATATTTTTCTATAAACCAGATAATTCATTACAAAGAATTGATACAACTACTATTGCACAACAAACCGATATTATGCCAACAATTCTTTCGTATTTGAATTATCCGCAAGATTTTTGTGCATTTGGCAAAAATCTATTCGATACAGTACAAACACTGGCAGCGGTAAATTATGCTGATAACATAGCTCAATGTTTTTACAAAGATTTTGTTCTTCAATTTGACGAACAAAAGTCAATAAACATGTATAACTTCAAAACCGACAAACTATTTAAAAATAATATTGTGAATTTAGGTCTTGAAGAGCAAACAGAAATGGAAAACTACCTAAAATCATTTATTCAAAATTATACCAATCGCATGATTGACAATACATTATGTGAATGATACTATAGAAATGAAATCTGGTATCAATAGACAGTTTTCAGTTTGATTACCATGAGAAGAAATAAGAGATAAGAAATATTTCAACGATGTAATGTAGAAACGCTGATTTATCAACTATCTTTGTTGTTGTTATCCTAAATCATTCCAGAAATCATAATAATTGAACCATTGTTCTGGATATTGTTTTAGAATCGTTTCTAATTCTTTAACGTATTGTCTGCCAAGATGTTCTGCTTTTTTAATAGATGCTTTTTCGTTTTTTAAAGGAGTCAATTGTTTTACAAATCCGTGGTAGTGTAATCCCTTTTCTTTCATAATAAAAACGGTATATATTGGTGCATCTAATTGAGCTGCGAGTCGAAATGTGCCAATGGGGAATTGTGCTTCTTTATTCAGTAGTTCACACGAAAAAGACTTCGGACTTCCCAATAGTCTATCGCAAGGAAGAGTGATAATTTCGCCTTTTTCAATGGCTTCTTTTATGGCAAAAAGGTGCGACATATCGTTTGTTACTGGAATTAAGTTCAATCTTGATTTTTTGAAGGCATCGGCACGACGTTGTTTCATAACTTCACCTTCTCCATCAAAAATAATCCCATTTAAGTTCTTTTTGTTTTGTTTGAGGCAATGACCAGCAAGTTCAAAGTTCCCTACGTGAGCGCTTATGACAAAGAATCCGTTTGGTTGTTCAATCGCATTATTGAAAATCTCAACATTGTCAACGGTAACTTTGAATTGTTCTACGTTACCAGCCAATAACGCAAATTTGTCAAGAACGATTTTTCCGAAAATGAGGTGATTTTTTAACGAAGAATAAATTGCTTGCAGTTTTGATTCTCCTAATCTATGATGAAAATATATCACCATAGCTTTTCGCCCTTGTTTACCCAAAAGCCAATAAAAAGGAGTAACTACATATAAAATAGGATACAAAAACGAAACGCGAATACGCTTCAGTATTCCAAACAAAAATTTTTGTCCGAAAGAACCGCCACCAGTTTTACCGCTCCACTGACGGTTAGCCATGTTATGCTAATTTGCTTGCAATGTAATCGTAGAATTGAGAAAGAGTTTGAACATCTTTCATTTCTTCTGGTTTAATTTTGAAACCGAAGTGATTTTCTACGATAACAACTATATCAACAAAATCAAGACTATCAATGCCTAAATCTTCTTTTAAACGAGCGTTATCATTGATTTTCTCTGCTTCAACTTCAATTTCTTCAACCAAGAATTCATTGGTTATTTTTACAATTTCTTCGCGTGTCATAGTCAAAAATTTTCGTGGCAAAAATAATGAATAGTTGTCAATATAATCGTCTTTTTAAAATAAATTTAGGTAACGATATATAATTGGCAGTAATTTAGTTGTTAGTTATCAGTTGTCGGACGAATCTTTTAGAGTAATTAGCTTACCATTTCCTTAATCAGTGTTTGCAAAAATTTGGAGTCGTTTTGTGTATAATTCTAATTGGCTGAATAATACTCCAATAGGGCATTTTGTTAGTTTTATATTTACGAAATAATAATGCACAACGGGTTTAATTCTCTATAATTTTTCCGAACCTCAGTTTTACGAACAATGTAACGAAGTACCACGAATTTTCATCGTTACACATAATTTCTATTTTACGAAGATATGTTTGCACATTTGCACCAATTTCAACTGAAGAAGTAACCATATTCTTGTTTGAAAAATTGAATTCGGCAGATGTCATTGCAATGAGTCCTGGTACAAATTTTATTTCGTTGAGACCATACGAAAAAGAAGCTTTACCGTATTTAGTATAACTGCTTTCGTCAAATTTTTCTATCACATCTTTTCCATCAGGATACAACACGTGATAGTATGTCGGTTTTTCTATTGCAAAAGCCAATCCACCATCGTAGTTCCAATAAATAGCAACGGAATTTTTGTCAAATTTGCTAAATTTTTCGTTTTTCTTACCAATAGTCGCTTGTAGAATTGCAACATTGTTTTTCTTACCATAAATAGATAGTCCAGTAGAAGATGAGAGTCGTATCTCTTTGGGACTTCGCAAGTTACATAATGCTATTTGATATGATGTTTTATGGAGGTAGTCAACGTATTTCCCATAACGATAACCAATACCTATACCATTGGTATTGAACGAAAGCGCGATGGAATTGTCATCAGAAAAAAGAATTTTGTCCTGTTTGTCAACTTCACCTTGGCTGAATGCAGGCAACGAAAAAATACAGAGCATGAAAATACTCTGTATTAGATTTTTCGTCAAAATAAGTACGGAAGACTTATATTCTTGAGTTGTCAATTTGCTCAACACTTGATTCACCAGGATATGCTGGACATGGATCAATAGTTTTACAAGCAGAAACAAGTGCTGCAAGAGCAGCTGCAACAACTAAAACAATACCTAACTTTTTCATACAATTATATTTTGAATTCGAAACTAAATTGATGTCCAAAGGTAAACTTTTTCTATGAATTTCAATCAGAAGAAAAGATTTTTTCGCGAATTAGTAACTTTCAATGCCAATTTGAATAATCTTTGCCGTAAAGATTGTACATTTGTAAAAATAGAGAGACGTCAATTTATCGTGTCTCAAAAATTATGATGTAAAATTATGGTAATGGTTGCAGATTTCTCGCTGTCGCTCGAAATGACGACTGATAAACAACAAAAAATCTTTCATCAAGATTCAATGTTTTGTGTCTTTGCACCAATCATTTTTTTGTTACTAAACACTAATCACTAAACATTAATCGCTAATATGTTACAAAGAATACAAACAATTTGGCTTTTAATATCATCGGTATTGATGAGTATTGCAATATTTTTACCATTGGTAACAATTACTGGTATGTATGGTCCATGCCTTGATTCGTCTATTGTCGTTCGTTCGTACGTGATTGATAGATTTGCTTGTGAACCATTCCCAGTTTCCGCTTATACGTTGTGTATTTTCATGGCTTTAACGGCTTTATTAAACCTTGTGATTATTTTTCTTTTTAATAAAAGAAAGTTGCAAATAAAATTAACTCATTATTCGTTCATACTAAAGATGGCATTGTTGGTCGTTATTGTTTTTTACACCTATATGCTTGCTGGTACGTTTGAAGATGAAACAATCCGTCCAAATTTAGGAACGCCTTTTGTAGTGATTGCTATGATATTTGATTGGCTTGCAGTAACGGCCATTCGTAAAGATGAAGATTTAGTTCGTTCTGTTGATAGAATTCGTTAAAATTCAATATGATATGAAAAAAATTATTGCATTATCGCTTGTATGTTCGTTGACCGTTTCTGTATTTGCACAGAAAACTCCACATAAAATTGATGTTACGGTCAAAGGAGTAAAGGACACAACTCTTTTGTTGGGTTATCATTATGGTGCAAAAAAATTAGTTTCCGACACTATTTGGGTTGATTCAAAAGGGCATGGAACTTTTGCGGGCGATTCGTTACTCGATGGTGGATTGTATTTGATATTAACGCCAGATTATCACTATTTTGAGATAATGATTGATAATCCCGATCAAACTTTTAAACTTGAAACAGATACGACTGATTTGTTTGGAAATTTAAAAGTAGAAGGAAGTGAGTCAAATAGCGTTTTTGTTCAATATCAAAAGAAAAGTTCTGAGATGTACAAAAAACGGAAACCATTGTTGGATTCATTGAAAAGTTTGAATGAGGCAGATACAACAAAATACAACAAGAAAGCCTTAGAAAATCGTAGAGTAACGATGGAGACTCTTCGTACCCAATTAAATGTTATCCGCGATGAAATGCTTGCCTACGAAGATGATATAATGAAAAAATATCCAACGTCACTTTTAACTTCAATACTTGGCTGCACACACGAAATAGAAGTCCCAGATTTTCCTCGTGATGAAAATGGCGCTATTACTGATTCTTTGTTCAAATATACGTACATGAAGAACCATTATTTCGACAATATTAAACTTGGTGATGAACGATTGCTTCGTACGCCAGTGTATGAGTCGAAAATTGATGATTATTTTGATAAACAACTTTTCCAAATCCCAGATTCTATCATTACTCAAGTAGATTTCTTAATGAATAAAATTTTGGAACAAGAAGGGAAAGGGTATGAGGGGAAAATGTATTACAATACGTTGCATCATTTGTTTATGAAGTACCAAAATCCAAAATATATGGGCTTGGATAACATTTTTGTTCACATAATGGGAAATTATTATTTGAATGGTCACGTACCTGCACGAGTTGTAAATGATACAGCATATATGAATAAAATTCAGGATAGATACAATAAAACGGTCAATAATCAAATCGGACATCAAGCAATGGATATGCTTGTGTATAAGATGGGACAAGATACGTTGGACGAGAATATGGGGTGGTATCGTTTGAGCAATGTGCCTTCAAAATATGTTGTTATCTATTTTTGGGATACCGATTGCGGACACTGCAAAAAAATTATCCCAGAATGGCATAAATTGTATAGAGAGAATGAGTTTAAAAAGAAGGGCGTAGAGTCTTTTATGGTTTATACGCAGACAGATATGGACAAATGGAAAAAATTTGTACAAGAAAAGGATATGTTTGATTTTATAAATGTGTTTGATCCATATCAAAATACCAATTTCCGAACGAATTACGATATTTATAGTACACCTGTGGTGTATGTGTTGAATAAAGAACGTAAGATTATTGCAAAGCGTCTTCCGCCAGAAACTGTTGTGGATGTGTTGAATAGAGAATTGGAACGTGATGCAGAGAAAGATAAGAAATAAGAGTTAGGAGTTAAGAGTTAAGAATTAAGAGTTAAGAATTAAGAATTAAGAATTAAGAATTGAGAATTGAGAGTTAAGAGTTAGAATTTTGATTTAAAGGAGATTTAATTTGAAATAAGGAATGAGTGGACGCGTAACGATGCTTAATAATAAATAAGATATAATTTTGAAACAGCCAGATAACAAATCAAATGAAGTTCAAGATACTATACAGTATCAAGATGTTGAAAGTTTTGTGTTTGCAAAGCTGCAAGTAGAATTGCCACAAAATTTATACTATCATAGTATAAAACACACGGAAAGTGTTCTTCTATGTTCTCAGTTGATAGCAAGTGAAGAAGGTATTTTTGATGAGCAAGATTTGTTGCTATTGAAAACTGCCGCATTATTTCACGATATGGGACACATTGTTGGTCCGAGAGAACATGAAGAAAGAAGTTGTAACTATGTTCGCGAAATTTTACCATCATTTCATTATACTTCTTCGCAAATAGAAGTAATTTGTTCGTTGATAATGGCGACAAAGGTCCCTCAAAGCCCGCAGTCAAAAATGGCGGAAATCCTTTGTGATGCCGATTTGGATTATCTTGGAAGAAGCGATTTTGAACCTATTTCAGATTTGTTGTATCAGGAATTGCAGGAGTTAGGTATGGTGTCTGATAAAAATGAATGGAACAAAAAGCAGTTGAAGTTTTTGACTGCCCATACATATTTTACAACCTTTTCAAAGGTTAATAGAGATCCTAATAAGCAGCGACAAATTGAGCGTATACGGAATTTAATAAGCTAAAATGGAACAAGATAATCCACAATATGTTTTATTGGCTGTTGTTGATAAGGCAATGGGAATGATTTCGGAGGGGAAACAAGCAAAAGCTCAACATATCCTACCATTTATATATCAATCAGTCATGCAGTTTCCTAAAATTTTGTGGGATAATGTGCAAGTATGGAAGATTGCAAAAATTTTCTTTGTTATGCATCATTACGATATGATTGATGACGAAGATGAAGAGATACAAATGCTACAAATGGCGTTGGTTTATACGCAAAGAGCAAAGGAACTTTGTGAAAAACAAAAAGATATGCATATACAAGATTATTTTTATGCACTGCAAACCCAAGCCATATTGTATTCTTCTTGTTCCGATTACTATTCTGGAACTATAGCAGAATTGTATTCTAAAACGGTTATGACCGCTGAAGAACGAATGATAGCAAATCGTTTGGCTAATAGAGTCTTGCCAATTATGAGTTATAATTCGGTCGTAAAAATTGATGAAAATTTTGAAAATTTCAATAATGATTCTTTTTCAGAAGAAATATGTAATCAATTTGAATTAGAACATCCCGACATAACGCCAAATCAGCTTGATGACGCTGAAAAAATTCACAAACTTTTGATACACAACTATATTAAACTGTTTATGGAAGATTAATGATTAAAGAGACGGATTTAATCTCATTGTTGCTTTTGCGTTGTATAGTAATCCATTGTAAATAAATTAAGTTTTATAAGTTTTTTGACTAAAATTCCTGTGGGGTGAAATGATGATGTATGAAAATTTCACCCCTAAAATGAAATTTTCGCACCAAAAGACACGCATTTACAAATATTTTGGAGTGAATACACCTTTTTTTTGCCCTTTGTGTGAAATAGGGAGAATTTTGCATCGTCAAGATAAAAATTTGATGTTATGAAGTTCGTGCAAAGAGAATTTTCAAAAATTAAAGATCCGTCTCGTCTATTTGATATTTTGGATAATTATAGAGAAAATTATCCTCAACAAGAATATGCGTTAGCAGGGAAAAATACAGGGAAATGGATTCATTACACAATAGAGGAATATCAAGAATATGCCAATAACATTAGTTATGCTTTGATGGCATTGGGGATTGAACAAGGAGATAAAGTTGCAATTATTGCTTCTAATCGTCCAGAGTGGAATATGCTAGATATGGGTATTATGCAAATTGGAGCAATCACAGTTCCAATTTATCCCACAATAAGCGAAAACGACTACAAATATATATTGAATCATTGCGAGGCAAAATTTGTAATAATGGAAGGAGCCGATGTGATGAAGAAAATCAATGCGGTAAAGTCTGAAACAACATTTTTGCAGTATTTCTATACTTTTATTGATAGAAAAGATTATCCATATTTTGACCAATTGATAGAGTTGGGAAAGAATAATAAAAATGAAGAAAAATTGCAAGCACGCAAAAATGCTGTAAAACCAAGTGATTGCGCTACTATCGTATATACTTCTGGGACAACAGGAACGCCAAAGGGTGTAATGTTGTCTCACAGTAATTTTATTTCACAAATCTTACAATTGCGTTATACTCCATCGGCAGAATCGACACGAGCTTTAAGTTACTTGCCTATGTGTCATGTCTATGAGCGAACGATAGTATTTATGTACCAGTATTTGGGAATGTCGGTTCATTATGTTCAAAATTTGGGGACCATCGCTGAGAATATACGAGAAGTTTGTCCAACGATGATGTCTGCTGTTCCTCGTATTTTGGAAAAAATGTATGACAAGATTTACGATAATGGGAAAAAACTTACAGGTGTTAAGAAAAAATTATTCTATTGGGCTGTAGATGTTGCAAAGCAATACGAAGTTGAACCAGAAGATAGAAAATTTGGATATGGTGTAAAATTGGCACTTGCTAAGAAATTGGTTTTAAATAAAGTTACATCTGCAATAGGTGGCGATTTTGATATTGTTATTTCTGGTGCAGCAGCAATACCAAAACATATAGTTTCGTTCTTTTCTGCAATAGACGTCCCCGTGTATGAAGGATATGGCATGACGGAAACATCACCAGTTATTGCTACAAGTGCTCGACCAAAATATGCACGTCAAGCTGGAACTGTTGGATTTCCATTACCAGGTGTTGAGGTGAAAATTGCAGAAAATGGTGAAGTAATTTGCCATGGACCAAATATAATGTTGGGCTATTATAAAGCATCAGATTTAACAGCAGAGGTAATAGACGAAAATGGCTGGTTCCATACTGGCGATAAGGGTATGATTACTGATCGTGGGCAACTTGTTTTGACTGGTCGTATAAAAAATATATTCAAAACTGCGGGCGGAAAGTATGTTAATCCTCAATTGTTGGAAGACGCATTTTCTATCTCTCCATTCATAGAAAATGTGGTGGTTTTTGGTGAAAATCAAAAATTCCCTGTTGCTATTATAGTTCCAGATTTTGATTTCTTAAAATTGTGGTGTAGTAATCCAGAACATAATATTCAATATACGACGCCAGAAGAAATAGTTACGGATAAGGCAATTATTGCACGTTTTAAGCGCGAAGTGGATAAATTCAATGCTGCATTTGGCGATACGGAACAAGTTAAGAAATTTAAACTTGTTGCTGATGATTGGACAATTGCCAATGGTATATTAACGCCAACATTGAAGGTTAAACGTGCAGTTGTTCAAAAGCGCTATGCAGAAGAACTAGAGAAATTGTATGTTTAAAGAACTTCGGTAACGTCGTCATCTTGAACGTACCAAACGAATCCTTCTGTTTCGTAACCCATAAGTGAAAGGATATTCATATATTCTTTCACTTGTTTTTTGTGAGCGTCCTTTTTCTCCCCAAATTTGTAATCAATAATGGTGATTTTGTTTCCCCTTAGAAGCATTCTGTCTGGACGTAATTCTTTTTTGTTTTTATTGGTATTTGCTACAAATATGTCAGGATATTGTTCTTTTATTTTCTCGGGAATCAAAATCGGTTGTTCTGTAAAAATTTTGTCCCAATCGTTTGTGAACCATTGATTGAAACGAGAATCAGTTATTTTGTCAGTTAAAATACGTTTAATTTCATTCTTTTCCGTAGTTGGAACATTTTCAATGGGACAATAGAGATTTACACAACGGTCTATATCATCGGCAGTAACAATGTGTTCCATAATTTTATGCATCAACGTACCATGTTCTCGATTGGGATTTGACTCTAATTGTTCAATAAAATTGTTCGCTTTTTTGTCTATTGCAAAATCTACATCGGAATAACTCACATTGTAAGATATAAATTGCGTTCCTGCATCTTGGGTCGATTTTTTCTTGTTTTTTATTTTTTGACCTTTATTACCAAGTACATAGGAGAAATTTTCTTCGTTTTCGTCTATGTTCATACCAAGGAATGTTGGCAATTCGTTTGGTTTTCTATTTTCTGATGTAGGAGAATCTTTTAAAATAGTTCGTATTTCTGCAATATGTTGCTTTTCATTGTTTGACTGCTTTGCTCCAGCAACTTCAAAAATGTATAGCTCTTCTACAGGTCGTGTACAAGCTACATACATTGCATTTATATTATCTATTTCTTGATTTAGAATCTCTTCTTCGTACACCTTGTGAAATGACGTGTGGGTTAAATCACCTTTCAGATACGATATTTTAGGCTCATCAGATATAGAGAGTTGGTATAAGTTTGGAAAATCTTTTTGCTTTTTTACGAGATGCGGCATAATAATAATTGGATACTCCAAACCTTTTGATTTATGCACAGTGTAAACTGACATATATCCATCAACTTTACTTTGTTTTAAAAAAGTACTCTCTTTCTTTTCGTCCCAATATTCAAGAAAATTAGGAATGTTAGCACTAAATTTTTTTGAGTATTCATATACAATATTTTGGAAATCAGTTATATATGAAGAATACTCTTCTTTTACGTGATTTGTTCCTTCTTCACACAGAAAAGTATAAATTATTTCTTCGCAAATAGCAAATAGAGAATTACTTGCATTAATACTAACATCGTTAAACCTATCATCTTCAAGTAACGAAGATATATCATCTAATGATTGTTTGGAGTGTATTTGATTAAAAAGGAGGGATAAGTTAGAGCGAATAAAAGCTAACTCATCCGATTTTGTTGGATGAGTTAGTAATTGCAAATACGTTGTAATGAATTGAACAGCTTTGTTATTTGCGAGTTTTAGGGCTTCTTCACTTATTATGTCGAGTTTTTCAGAATCTTTTCCGCCTTCTGCTTTTTTCATTTGAAAATACTCTACAATTTCAGTGATGTGTTTTTTCTCGTAACATAAAAACACTATGTCGCTTGGTTCCCAACCTCTTGAAAATAAATCAATAACAGTGTTATACAAATGTTCGTATTTTAGTTCGTCATTTGGATGAGGTAAGAATTGGAGTTGTACATATCCACCCATTTGTTTTTCTCTTTTTTTAGCTTCATCCGACAATTTTTGTTCAATATCTTTGTATATGTTTGTAATGATATGTCTATCATTTTCAAATC
>JAZRVS010000006.1:0-44151 GCA_045599365.1 Bacteroidales bacterium | reverse complement strand
CGCTGTCTATTAGTTCGGCAATTCTGTTCACTTTAACAACATCGTAAGGATTTCCGATAAGCTGCTTTATTTTTTCCTTGAACCTTTCCGGAAGACTTTCGTACTCAACAAGAGCTGGAGTAGCGTTGCATCCACGACGAACTATGTGTATTTGGTTACGAGTAGACAATTTCTTATAGTTTTCGTAAGTAAACACATTGCAGTCAATCAAAGACTGGACATCCGACACTAATATGTTGTTGTAATACGAGAACATTATATTATATGTTTTTCTCTTAATGCCTTCGCGACCAATACACCTTGTTTTTTATTTGGTTTACGGTTTCCATTAATAATGCTTCGTACATAAATATCAGATACTCCATATTGACGGGCAATTTTTCTTGCCTCAATCCTTTTTTCCAATTTTTCAATCGTCAAGTCCATTTTGTTTTATATTTGTATCAGAAAACGATACAAAGTAAACGAGAAAACTCGTCTAAACCAAATTTTTATGCAAGAAAAATCGCTTATTAAGAAAAATATTTTGTATTTTATTGATAATAAAGGGATTACAAAATATAAATTTTACCAAGACACAGGGATTACAAGGGGAGTTCTAGACCAAAATAACGGAATGAGCGAAGAAAATATAGCGAGAGTTCTCGCTTGTTATGATGAAATTTCGCCTGATTGGCTAATTCTTGGTAGAGGTGATATGCTACGTAATGAAGAACAGAATCATCAAGATTATTCTTGTCCTCATTGCGCAGATAAAGAAAGAATAATAGATGCTTTAAAAAGTACAATATCAAGCAAAGACACGTTAATTAACGTTTTATTAAACGACAAGAAAAAATAACATATTGATATTCAATCAATTTACACTTATTTTATTTTTGTAATATGGGGTTATTTATGGCTCGAATATTTAATATAAAATAACAATAGCACGATTTTTCTCGCCTATTTTTGTCCCCCCAACTGTCCCCCCAACTGTCCCCCCAACCCAAAAAGTACAAAAAAATCAGGATTAGCTGGCGACATAAATGTCGTGAGCAAGAGTGTGTGGATGGGCGGGCAAGAGATGTAAATAACTGGCGTTAAAAAGGAGGTTAAATGGCGTTAAAATGGGGTTTAAGAGGCAATCAAAGTAAAATCCAAGTGTAATCCAAGCAAATCCAATCTAAATCCAACGGATCGGGAGAAAAAGCAGCCAAAAATCCAACCAAAATCCAAGCAAAATCCAACTTATTGTACAATTCGTTTCGTTTTGCCCACAAACAAAAAAGACCGCAAAAGCAGTCTCATAAAGGCTTCAAAGGTGTTTTGTCGGGCAACTCAATTGGTATGATTTAATTTGAGGCCCATACTTTATTTTACTTTCTACAAAATGTTTGTAAAAGTACTCATTTTTTTATGAGAAAAGCAATTTTTTTATTGAAAAGTTACTTTTCCTATTACTTTTACTCATTTTACAGCAAAAAAAATACTAATCACTAATATCTAATCGTTAATCACTAATTTTTATACATTTGTGTAAAAATTGAATGATGAAAACTATTGTTATTATTCCTTCTCGATTTGGTTCTTCTCGATTTCCAGGAAAACCTTTAGCTATGATTGATGGGAAACCAATGATACAACATGTATATGAAAATGCATCTAAAGCATTCCCCGATGTGTGGGTTGCTACTGATGATGAACGAATAGAAGCAAAAGTGAAGGATTTTGGTGGGAATGTAGTAATGACTTCAAGTTCTTGTCCAAGTGGCACAGATCGATTAGCACAAGCCATTCTATCTATCCCTAATGGTGAGTCTTTTGACATTGTTATAAATGTTCAAGGAGACGAACCTTTTATTCAAGCATCACAAATTCAATTACTTGCAGATGTTTTTAAAAATAATCCATCAACACAAATAGCAACTTTAGTAAAAAAAATAGATAATAGTTCCGATTTATTTAATCCAAACAAGCCAAAGGTTGTACGTGCTGTAGATGGAAGAGCTATTTACTTTAGTCGCTCTCCTATACCATTTTGTAGAGGTGTAGAGCAAGAGGATTGGCTTACTAAACACACATATTACAAACATATTGGCATCTATGCATACAAACGCGCTGTGCTTCTTGAAGTAACAAAACTGCCTCAATCACTGCAAGAAAAAGCCGAAAGTTTGGAACAACTCCGTTGGATTGACAACAATTACGTTATTAATACTGCAATTACCGATTTTGAAAACCTTTGTGTTGATACACCAGAAGATTTGCAAAAAATTTTAGAAACAATCAAAAATAGCAATTAGTGATTAACTGCTAAAATCTCAAATGGCTTAGTATTTTTTCGGCATCAAATACAGAATCTAATTTTGGCAAGTAGATTTCGACTGCCTCTCGTTGTAATTTCTCAGCATACGAAGGTGAGAAGAAATAAATACCATTGCTTATTACATAATGTAATATGAAGAAACGATAGGCTTCTTTCATAAACCGAATTTCATTTTCGCTTAATGGGAACACCTTATGATACTCTTCCAAAAACAAAAGAAATCGTTCTTCATTGAGTTGTGTTGCCGTATAACTAAAATCGGTTTTATCTCCAATATCAGAAACAACACGACTAAACATATAGAAATCCATTATTCGCGAACTCATTCTAAACCAATCGTAATCCCAACGAGAGTACAATGTTCCATCATCACGAACCGAAAAATTTCCACTATTCCAATCAACAAAAACAGGGATTTTTGGAAAATTCTTAAAATCAAGAAGGTCTATTTGCTTTAAAAATTCTTCGCAATGTTGACGAATCAACTTTTCTGCTCCACGAAATTGTCCAACATGCTCTGGATTTTCAAGATTTCGCATTAAAAGCATCACATCCTTCTGCAAATTTTTGGAAGAACGAGGCAATACTGGAGCTATTGTATCACATGCTTTGTGAAATTTTGCCATTTCACTACCAAAAATTCTCACTTGGTCTTCCGCCAATCGTTTTGGAAATCTTTTGGCAATACGAACTGGTCTATAAAACACCATCCATACTTCTATTGTCGTATCTTCATATTTAAACAAAAACAATTCGTCATTTTTCATTAACGAACTCGACAAAAAAGTTTCGTAAGGATATTCTAAATTATTTGCTAATACATTTATAATAGTATGGTCATCTTTGAAATTTTCAAATTTACCAAAATTTGACACTTTAACCATTATAATACCGCCATCTGCAAATGTCAGTTGAAAGACCTTATTCGTAGAGACATTAACGCTTAAATCTATCACGTTACTTATTTCGCGTTTTGGATTGTACTCTTGCCAACCAAGACGAATAATATGTTCGTAATCAATCTTCATATCAAAGAGATTTGTGTAACAAAGATATCAATTCCTTTTTCAAATTCTTTTGCAATACAAATTGATACTTCTCTTTTGTTACCAAATAAGAAGCAAGATATTCTTGTTCACTCTGACCTGGAGTTGGGACAAGGATTGCTTTACAACTTAATTTTTCATAATCCATTATGGAACTATAACCCGCTCGAGAAATAACAATTTTGCTTTTACAAATTATTGAAGAAATTTCTTCATTGGTTAGTTGATGTGAATAATTTTTAATTTTTTGAGAATCAACAATATTTTCATTAGAATTAACAAAACACACGTTGTACGATGAATTCTCTAAAATAAAGCGCACCTCATTTTCCAACAAACTTTTTTGTGGTTCTGGTCCTGACAATATCACTGCTATATCATATTGTTTTTCGCAGTTCACAGATTCTCTTGCCGACAAAGGACCTATAAATTTTGAATGTGGAACTTCCCAACTATGCGACAACAAACCAGAAAGATTTTCTTCTCCTTCATAATCGGGAATCCAACATTCATCATATTTTTTAATTATAGACTTATTTGCCCAGAAAAAAAATTTTTCAAAAAAACGAATAGCAAAAGGTAATCTAATTCTAAGTTGGTGTGTAACAAAAATATTTTTACACAACGGACTTTGAACCCCAAATCTATTGTCAGAAATTATTGTCGTTACAGCATACTTCTCTACTATTTCTTGAGTTCTTTTTTGTTCTTGTTTCTTCACTCGAAACGCTTTTGGTATTTGTAACAACAATTTCCACAATGTTGAAAAAGACGTCTTCCCGTACCTTATATTATATGCTGGTAATTCTTCAAAAATTTCATTTGGAAATTCTTTTTTGAGCAACAAAAAAGCCTTGCCACTTGATGCTATCACACATATATTTTTATTTTCTCTCAATTGCTTTATTACTGGAATACAACGAGTTGCATGTCCCAGCCCCCAATCAAGAGGTGCAACGACAACGATTTGATTTTGTATTTTTGAAAGAGAATTTGTCATACGTACAAAAGTACGTTTTTTCAATAAAAAAGTAAATTTTACACAAATTTGTAAGGCAAATCAAAAAAAGTATTATTTTTGCCCACGAGTTAGGGTTCCTTGGATGAGTGGTTTAGTCACCGGTCTGCAAAACCGTTAACGGCGGTTCGAATCCGCCAGGAACCTCAAAAGAGGACTACAATCGTGGTCCTCTTTTTTAATTTATAACACGTATTGACAATGATTACAAAAAAAGTATTTCAGCAAATCCTTTCAAAAAGAATTCTTGTTCTTGATGGAGCAACGGGAACAATGATTCAGCGTTACAATTTGACAGAAGAAGATTATCGCGGGACTCGTTTCTCCAACTCATCCATTCTTTTGAAAGGCAACAATGACATTTTGAGTTTAACAAAACCCGAAGTCATTCGCGAAATTCACACGAAGTATCTTGAAGCTGGTGCCGACATTATTGAAACCGATACATTCAACGCGAATAGAATTTCGCAATCGGACTACAATATGCAAGATTTTGTAACAGAAATCAATACAGCGTCGGTTTCAATTGCACGCCAAGTTGCCGATGAATTCACTCGTAAAAATCCAAACAAGCCACGTTTTGTTTGTGCCTCGATTGGTCCAACAAACAAAACCGCCTCAATTTCGCCAGACGTGAACAATCCAGCCTATCGTGCCGTAACATTCGATTATCTTGTTGACGTTTATGCCGAGCAAGTTAAAGCAATGATTAATGCAGGGGCCGATATTTTATTGGTAGAAACTTCTTTCGACACACTAAACGTAAAAGCTTGTTTGTATGCTATTGATATAGTTCAAAAAGAATTGGGAACAGATTTACCGATTATGGTTTCGTTCACAATTGCCGATGCAAGCGGAAGAATTTTGTCGGGACAAACTCTTGAAGCCTGCATTCGTTCCATTTCCCACGCAAATATTGTGAGCATTGGTTTGAACTGCTCGCTTGGAGCAAAAGAAATGACTCCTTTTGTGAAAGAATTAGCAGAAAAATCACCTGTTTGCGTAAGCGCTCATCCAAATGCAGGATTGCCAAATCAATTCGGGAAATACGAACAAACTCCTGAAATGATGCGTGAAATCATTCGTACATATTTGGAAAATTCCTATGTAAACATAATTGGTGGTTGCTGCGGGACAAACGACGGACATATTCGCGAAATTGCGTCAATCGTTGAGCAATATTCTCCTCGACCTTTGCCACAAAATGACAATAAGATGTATCTTAGTGGACTTGAACCACTTACAGTTGAAAAAGACAAAAATTTCATCAATATTGGAGAACGAACAAACGTAGCTGGTTCAGCAAAATTTGCTCGCTTGATTCGAGAAAAAAACTACGAAGAAGCTCTTTCAATCGCGCGTACACAAGTTGAAAACGGCGCACAAATCATCGATGTGAATCTTGACGATGCAATGCTCGACACAAAAGCAGAAATGATTTATTTCTTGAACTTGCTTGCTTCGGAACCAGAAATTTCGCGCGTACCAATTATGATTGACTCTTCAAAATGGGATGTTCTTGAAGCTGGCTTGAAGTGCGTGCAAGGAAAATGTTTGGTAAATTCTTTGAGTTTGAAAGAAGGCGAAGAAATATTCCTTCAAAAAGCAAAAAAAGTAAAGGAATACGGAGCAGCGTTAGTTGTTATGGCTTTTGACGAGCAAGGTCAAGCCGACACGTACGCACGAAAAATTGCTGTGTGCGAACGTGCGTACAAATTATTGCTTTCTATTGATTTTCCTCCACAAGACATTGTGTTCGACACAAACGTGCTAACCATTGCAACAGGAATTGCCGATCACGACAACTATGCGAAAGATTTCATTGAATCGGTTCGTTGGATAAAACAAAATCTTCCTCTCGCAAAAACAAGCGGTGGAATCAGCAACGTATCTTTCTCATTTAGAGGGAATAACGCTGTCCGCGAAGCAATGCACTCAATCTTCCTATATCACGCCATCAAAGCGGGTTTGGATATGGGAATTGTAAATCCAGGAATGTTGCAAGTTTATGATGAAATACCTGCCGAACTTCGACAAAAAATTGAAGCCGTTGTTCTTAATACTTCATCGACTGCGGCCGAAGAACTTGTTGAATACGCAAGCACAATCAAGCAAAACGAAACAAGTTCGACAGTTAAACACAACGATTGGCGAAACGCCACAGTTGAACGTCGCTTGGCATACGCACTAATGAAAGGTTTGCCAGATTTCTTGGAAGAAGACTTGACTGAAGCACGAGCAAAATATCCAACATCATTGTCAATTATTGAAGGTCCATTGATGGGCGGAATGGGAGAAGTTGGGACGCTTTTCGGACAAGGAAAAATGTTCCTACCACAAGTTGTAAAAACTGCCAGAACAATGAAAAAAGCAGTTTCCATTTTGGAACCATTCATTGAACAAGAGAAACAACAATCACAAGCTACTACTGCAGGAAAAATCTTACTTGCAACCGTTAAAGGCGATGTTCACGACATTGGTAAAAACATTGTAGGTGTTGTGTTAGCATGCAATAATTTTGAAGTGATTGATTTAGGCGTAATGTGTCCAGCCGAACAAATCGTTGATGCTGCAATAGAAAATAACGTAAATTTCATTGGATTAAGCGGTTTAATTACACCATCACTTGAAGAAATGATGAACGTGGCAAAAGAATGTGAAAAACGCCACCTCAACATTCCAATTTTGATAGGTGGAGCAACAACATCAAAAGTACATACAGCCATTAAAATGGCTCCACTATATTCCGCGCCAATTATTCACGTGAGCGATGCCTCGAAAGATGCTGGAATATGTGCAACTCTCTTATCGCCAGCAAAACAAGAATTCACAAATAAGTTAAATACTGAATATGAATTAATTAGAAAACTTTATTTAAACCATCAAGTTAACGACCTATTACCATTTTCCGATGCATGTGCAAATAAATTCAAATTTGATGTAAAAACAGCGAACATCGTAAAACCACAATTTATAGGGAACAAACATATTAAGAACATTCATTTAAACAAATTAATTAAGTACATTGATTGGTCATTTTTCTTTAGTGCTTGGGGACTAAAAGGGATTTCATATCCAGCAATCCTAAACGATGCTGAAAAAGGTTGTGAAGCACAAAAATTATTTACTGATGCACAAAAAATGTTACAACAATTTGCCGACAACAAAATGCTGACACCACAGGCAGTTGGATGTTTCTACCCTGCCAATTCAATAAACGAAGACATTGAAGTATATGAAGGTGAAACGAAGCAAAAAATAATCGCACATTTCCACAATTATCGTCAACAAACATTGCAATCAAATGGGAATCCAAATCTTTGTTTGTCAGACTTCATTGCACCAAAAGACTCAAACACAACAGATTACATTGGAATGTTCGTTGTTACCGCAGGTTTGGAAGTTGATTCTCTCGTAAAAAATTACCAAGAGCAAGGTGATGATTATTCCGCAATGCTTGTTCGCACGCTTGCCGACCGACTTGCCGAAGCCTTTGCCGAAAAGCTTCATTTTGAGGTTCGTAAACGCTATTGGGCATATTCTCCTAACGAAGAAGAAAATATTGAACAAATTCTCAAGACAAACTATCGTGGGCGCAGAATGGCAATTGGATACGCAGCTTGTCCAGATCACTCACAAAAACAGGAAATTTTCAATGTATTGAATGCGACAAAAGAAATTGGCGTAACACTTACCGAAACGAGTATGATGAATCCTATCTCATCGGTTTGCGGATTATATTTTGCACATCCTGAGATTCAATATTTTGGAATTGGCGAAATTGGCAACGAGCAAAAATAATTGTTCATAACTCGTAAATTTTTCTCACGTAACAAATTTTTTCTATTTGTTAGGAAACCATACCTTTGCACACAAATCCGTATAAAAGGTTATGGCAGAAATCGCAGAATATACAGAAGACAACATTAAAACCCTTGAAGGCGTTGCTCATATTAGGCTTCGACCTGGTATGTACATTGGGAAACTTGGTGATGGTTCGCATTCTGACGATGGTATTTACGTTCTCATAAAAGAAGTAATAGACAACTCTATTGATGAATTTCGTATGGGAGCGGGAAAAGTTATTGACGTAACCGTTCAAGAAGGTAAAGTCCGAGTTCGAGACTACGGTCGTGGCATTCCACTTGGAAAATTGTTGGATTGTGTTTCAATTTTAAATACAGGAGCGAAATACGATTCAAAAAGTTTTAAGAAATCTGTTGGTTTGAATGGTGTCGGTACGAAAGCCGTCAACGCTCTTTCGTGGAAGTTTACCGCACAATCTTTCCGCGATGGCAAAACACGACGAATAGAATTTAAACAAGGAAATCTCGTTTCTGATACAGATGTTATTGCAGATGAAAACAAATCCGAACAAGGAACACTTATAGAGTTTGAGCCAGATTCGAGTAAAGGTCTTTTTGAGAATTATGCATTTCGCGATGAGTACATCGAAACGATGATGCGCAATTACTCATACTTAAATACTGGTCTTACAATAAAATATAATGGTCAAAAATACAATTCAAAAAATGGACTTCTTGACTTGCTAACGGAAAATTTTGAGAAAGACCAAATTGCACCATTGTATCCAATTATCCATTTAAAGGGAGAAGATATTGAGATTGTTCTAACTCATACTGAACAAAATGGAGAAGATTATTATTCCTTTGTCAATGGACAACACACCATTCAAGGAGGAACGCATCAAGCTGCATATAGAGAGGCGATTGGAAGAACTATCAAAGAATTTTTCAATAAAAATCAAGAATTATCCGACATTAGAAATGGAGTTGTTGGAGCCATTGCCATCAATGTAGAAGAGCCTGTTTTTGAGAGCCAAACCAAAGTGAAACTTGGTTCTCGTGATATGTCTCCTGAAAAAGATAGTATTTCTGTCAATAAATTTGTTAACGACTTCGTAAAACAAGAACTCGACAATTATCTTCATAAACATCCTGAAATCACAGAAGTGATGTCGAAGAAAATTCAAGATTCTGAAAAAGAACGTAAAGCCATTGACGTTGTTCGCAATAAGGCAATGACAAAACGTGCGAGTTTGCACAACAGAAAATTGCGAGATTGTCGTGTTCACTACAACACAAACCACGAACTTCGAGAAGAAACAAGCATTTTCATTACTGAGGGAGATTCTGCAAGTGGATCAATCACAAAATCAAGGAATGCTATGATTCAAGCAGTTTTTAGTTTGAAAGGTAAACCTCTTAACGCAGTAAAATCGAAGCAAAAAGACATCTACGAAAACGAAGAATTAAACCTACTTCAATCAGCACTTGACATAGAAGGTTCCTTAGAAAATCTTCGTTACAACAAAGTTATTATTGCAACCGATGCCGATGTTGATGGTATGCATATTAGAATGCTACTCATTTCATTCTTCTTAATGTATTGTCCAAGTCTAATTCGCGAAGGACACGTGTACATATTGCAAACACCTTTGTTCCGTGTACGCAATAAAAAAGAAACTCGTTATTGCTACAATGATGATGAAAAAACTGCTGCTATAAATGCTCTTAGTTCCGATCCTAAAATGGAAATTACTCGATTCAAAGGATTGGGAGAAATTTCACCAGATGAATTTACTCTATTTATTGGGAAAGACATTCACTTAGAACCAGTTGTAATTAACCACGACACGCAAATAAGTGAGTTATTAAATTTTTACATGGGTGATAATACCACAGAACGCCAAGATTTTATTATTCAAAACCTTCGAATTGACAACGAAGACGAGCTAAGATAAATTTAACCTCAACATTATTATATTGTTGAGATGATTAAAAGATATTGAATTTCAAAGTATTATTTTTTGTAATGATATCCAACATCTTGTCAGTAATTTAGCTGTCAGTTACCAATTGTCAAACGAATCTCTTTGTGTAATGTGGAAATCAAACTGAAAACTGACTACAAATGATTGTGCTACCAACATGTATATTATTACCTTATTTTTTTGTATAAACTTGTGTTCCAGTCTGATACTCTTTGTCTGTTGCAAAGTCTTTCATTACAAAATTCACAGAAAAATTCCCTTGCAAATCATAAGTTCCAGAACCAGAAACCTTGTATTTATTTCCAAGTAAATCAGTCCATTCTGTATCTTCAGGTATAAATACTCCAAATGATTCATCTTGCACAAAAACAAATGGGACATATTGTCCAGAAAGAGGGAAATCCCAAAAGTTTAAATTTTTTATAGAAGTATCATTCAACTTAGTAAATTCCACATCATATGTTGAACTTGTTGATGATTCTTTACACGAATATGTGCCAGTAAAAAAGTCTATGAAAGCTTGTTGTGATAGAGTAAGTTGGCACGTTGCATAATTTTTTGAAATAGCAATATCCGCATCAGAAATCGTTAACTCAACAGCATATATTTTACCTTTTTTTATTTTTGACGTATTGATTTTCACATAAATTGAATCCAAAGAAATGCCATTTTCCACAATTTTGTTTGATTCAACGAAGTATGCATCGTTCGGCAAATCTGTGGAACAAGTGATTGTTAGTTTTGCCGTCGATAATCCTCCAAAAATTTGAATTGGGACTGCTATCGTATATTCCTCATTAGCAACGAAAGGAATTGTTTCAGTTAAACTTGTAGATACAAACTCAACAGTCGTTTTGTCATACTCCGCATCAACATAATCATTTTTGTTGCAAGAAACTATAGCAAACAGAAAAAATATGAAGAATAATTTTTTCATTAGTAACCTTGATTTTGAGTTAAATTAGAATTAGCATTCAATTCAGCGGTTGGGATTGGAAATGCAAACAAGTAACTTGGATTTTCTATCGTACAAACTATTGAATTACAATCATTTCGTTCAATTCCAAATGCATAAATTGATCGTTTTAACTGAAAGAATCGTTTCCCTTCAAAAGCAAATTCCTTACGATATTCTTCGTGAATTTTTATAAGCAAATCGTCCATTGAAAGGTTTTCAAATACAATAGATGGATCAACGCGATTAGTAAGTTTATTCATCACATCAAGCACCTTTTCATAATAACTTGCATCTCCCGTTGAAAGTAATTTGTACATATAGCAATCAGCCAATATGAAATATATTTCGCTCAAACGTAATACTGGAATATTGTCAACGCCCAATCCCTCTCGACCAGGATATTTATTGAAGAATGTTTGCGAACGAACATTGAAAAAAGCCGTACGAATATCTTTATCAGAATACAAACTTAACAAATCATCGGTTGGTACCAAGCCTCCATATCCATCAGGAGAAAGCATGTGACCAATGCTATTGGTTCCTGGATTATCTGTACTTGACATATACAAAGAGAAAATACTTTCAGTTGAAGATTCTTGACTCCAACTTTCCATATAGTTTTCTTTTGTCAACAACGAGTACTGACCACTTGCTATCAAATTTTCTGCAAGTTCCATTGCATTTGTATATTGAGCATTTGATTTATACACAACAACCAATAGTGCTTCAACACTATATTTGTTAAACCTATATGGCGTTACTTCGGCATTTTCTAACAAAGTTTCAGCCTTTTTCAAATCATTGATTATCAGTTTATAAACATCTTTCACACTCGTACGATCTGGACAGAGAATAGTGTCATTTGCCAATGGAATTCCATCATTGTTAAAAGAAGATTTGTTTGCAAATATTCGTACCAAATCAAAATAAGCTAAACTCCTAATTGCCAAGGCTTCTCCATACATTGTTTCACTCAAATCAGAACGAGTAGTATCTTCACATGCTTGTATAATATTGTTTGCATTATTTACAATTCTATACGCAGTTGACCAAAATGCCTTCAAGTCTTCATCATCTGCTGTAACTGCGTAGTTATAAAATGACGAAAAATGACCTGTATTTTGAGTAGATAATTTTGCATTATCAGCATACACATCAGCAATCAAAATAAAATTTCGTCCATAATATGTGTAACTTTGGAAATCATTATAACAACCTATAAGAGCAGAATTTACACCTTGTGCCGTTTCCATTAGTTTTGTTTGCGAAACATAATTTGAGGGTTCTTTGTCCAAAAAATCATCTGTACACGAAGTGTAGAACGCAATCACAAATAAAATGAAAATAAGTTTCCTCATAACCTCCTAAAACTTTCCCAAATATAAAATAGTTTTTTGAATTCTGATGTCTAACAACAATTAGTTACTTTGTTTCAGCCTTGCCAAATAATCAAAATGCTCTCCTTCCAGAATCAATTCACACGTAAAACCATTTTCTTGAGATATTTTGCTAATTGTCTCATAATCAACATATAGCCAATTAAACTCTCCCGAACGAACTCGACGATACCGCATTTTAAAGACAACTTCTCCGTAATAATTATCATTTAAATCAATACAACATGATCCATCTTCTTCGGTAAACAAATAAATTAAATCGGATGAATCAAAAAGAATCTGACCTCCATCAGCAAGCAAATCTCTACATTTCGAGAAGAAATGTGGCAAGCCCGCGATATTTCCACAAATGCCTATTCCATTCATTAGAAACAAAATAGTATCAAATTGTTGGTCCTTCAAATCATAAAAATCTGTTGCAATCGCATTTTGAATTCCACGTTGTTTCATCACATCAGCTGACAATTGAGAATTGTCAATTGCAGTAACATCAAAGCCATTTTCTTGCAAATAAATTGAATGGCAACCAGCAGCAGCACCAACATCAAGAATTCTTCCGTTGACCAATGACAACGCTTTTTGCTCTATTGGTGGCATCTCATTCCACGAACGAAACAAATATGGAATTGGGAATTCGTCTTCCGTTGTATATTGTGTACAATTCAGCAATTTCGCGGTTTTTCTACTATAGAAAAAATCGCTAATTGCTTGTCCCATTGGGTCATTTTCAGGTGAAAGAATCATATCTATTTAGTGAACGTATTCAATGTCTTCCAATCTTTTGCCGTCATTCCTGTACTATTTGCATTACCAGTCATTTTGTGAAATGCGAAATAATATAGATTCCCTTCCACGTCCATCAGTACCTTGTAGCAACGACCAGCTATCAATTCACCATCGTTGACCATATCCCATTCTCCATTTATGCCAACAATGTGTAGGAATGCCGCATTTGCTTCTTTTCGACGAACAACTTTTTCTATAACAGAAATATCGTCTGTGAAAACAACATTTGCTTGAGGACACACAGATTTTATCGCATCGACATTCGATAATGACGTATTTTGCTCATATCCTACCACGTAAATTGTCTTTCCAACTATACCTTTTTTCTGTTTTGTATAAGTTGCGAATTTCTTGTCTTTCAACAGTTTAGGATTTGATTGGATATTTTGCACATGTTTATTGAAAAAAGCAACAATAGCAGACAATTTATACGTGTAGTTCATTTCATCTATAAGTTCGTAACCCAAAGGGAAAGTACAAACTTCTGGTAAATCATTGATTGTTTCATATTGACCACCAATCAATAAACTTAAAAAAGTATAACGAACCGAGTCTTTATCTTCTGCAAATTGCATAGAAACTTGAGTTAAAAATGCATTGTTTGGATTTTGCAATTTTGTGCTATCCAAATCACTCAAATGAACAAATTTTATAGGAGTTAACTTCCAATTTTTCTCTACTGCTTTGCGAATTTCAGCATTATAATCACTCATTGGACTTTCTTCTAAGACAGCATATAATGTCGCATTTTGAATCATATCATTCACTTGCTGAATGGTTGCTGTTGGGCGTTGAGCAAAAGAGAACATAGCAAAACAAGCGCCTACAAATAAAAGTAATATTTTCTTCATAGTAAATCGTTAAATTATTTATACAAAAATAGAAAACAAATCAAACATCTACAAGATTAACGCATACATATACGAATCTTTCAATTCGCCGTCAATCAAAAAATTTTGTTTCAATGTCCCCTCTCTCTCAAATTTCAATGATTCCATCAACTTAATAGAATCAATATTTTCCGTACAAATTTGTGATTCAAGTCGAACAAATCCTTTTTGCTTTAGCTCGAAAATGGCATATTGAAACAATTGTTTTGCGAGACCTTTTTTTTGATATTCTTCAAGCAAAATTATTGTCATTGAGGCAGTTAGATGCTTTTTTACCAAATGAGCAGATACAAAACCAACGAATGTATCATTATCATATCCTGCCCACGAAATTCTATTAGTATCTGTAAGCCAATTTTGCAAATTTTGGTCTGAAATTGACGTTACAAAATCCAAATCTGTATAGTGAAGTAATTCCCTATTTGAAAAAATTTTCAGTAAATCGGCAAAAGTCGTATTAAACGGAATAATTTTCATAGGAGCAACACATTAAGGCTATTGTCTTGATTATCAGTTGGTATGTTTTTCTCGTAAAACTTTCATTATTGTTTTCACAGAAAATTTTTGTCCATACATCAATAAACCTGAACGATATAATTTGGCTGATAATCTTACAAACAAGAAACACGTAAATACAAGCAAAAATATAGAAAGAGTCACTTGCCAATACGGAACACCAAATGGCAATCGAGCCATCATTGCAATTGGAGAAGTAAATGGTATTTGCGACAACCACACCGCCAATGCTCCATTCGGATTAGTTAAAATCATCGGCAAAAGCAAAAAAGGTAACAATAAAGGAATGGTAATTGGTATGATAAATTGTTGCGTTTCAGTATCTTGATCCGACATTGCTCCAACACCAGCAAAAATTGCCGCATACAATAAATATCCAAAAACAAAAAAGACAAAAAATGAAACAAGCATCACAAACCAATTTACACCTTCAAGTGTTTGAAATAAGTTTATAGCATAATCCATAGTTGTAGAATTTGGGGCAAGAGTTTTTGCTGTTCCAGCACCCAATGTTTCTGTCAACTCTGGTAGTTGCGATGGAACATACGGTTCTGGGAATAAAAGGAACTGCGCAACTGCAACCAAACCGAATGTTATTGAAACCCACAAAACAAATTGCAAAAGACCAACACAACCTATTCCAAGTATTTTACCTGACATAAATTGAACTGGTTTTACCGAAGAAACTATAATCTCAACAACTCGATTTGATTTTTCTTCTATAATTCCTCGCAAAACCAAAATTCCATACATCAAAATGAATATATAAATTATTGAAACAAAAGTGCTTGCAACTACAGATTTCTTCTCCATTGAGGCTTCATTTTCAATCGTTTCGCCTTGTGAATCCCATTTTTGTACACCAACAAAAACAGGAGTTGAAACTTTTCCAATAATGTCAGGCGTAACATTTTCTCGCATTAATGCCATATATTCCAAATCGCGTCGCAACGCATAACCAACATACGCTTTCAAGGCATCATCAACCCAAACATTTGAATACAAAATGACTGAATTTGAACTATAAATATTATTTGGTATAAACAATACCGCATCAAAACCAGAATTCGCAAAATCTTCACTCAATTCATCAACAGTTGCATTTACAACAATTGTAAACTTATATGATTCAAAATCTTTGAGTGTTTGACCTAACAAATTAGATTCATCAATTATAGCAACTTGCTTTTCTCGATTTTGCTCATATTTTTCTATTAGCAATGGAACGATTACTATACCTGCAAGCAAAAGAGGGCCAAGTAATGTCATTATCATGAATGACTTACTACGAATTCGAGATAAAAATTCTCGTTTAAATATTTTAGATGTTTTCCCCATTCAAATCAGCATTATGTTTTTGAACTGCATCTATAAAAATATCATTCATACTTGGGAGTATCGGTTTAAACGAAACTATATTCCCTGAACCCATCAAGTATTGAATCACATCATTGGTCTTAACTTGTTGAACTAATTCAATTTGTACAGTAGTTTTTTCTCCCTCTACAGTTTGATTCAAAATCTTAAATGACGGTGTAAGCGTTGTCAATAATTTATTGTAATAACCTGAAAATTCTATTTCAAATTTATTATTTACAAACGAATTCCGTATTTGAGTAACACTTCCATTAAGTATCTGTTTTGACTTGTGAATCAACGAAATATCATCACACAATTCTTCAACAGAATTCATATTGTGAGTAGAGAGTAAAATTGTGGTTCCTTCGTCTTTGAGTCGAAGTATTTCATTTTTAACAAGTTGTGCATTTACAGGGTCAAAGCCACTAAATGGTTCGTCAAGAATAAGAAGAGCTGGTTTATGAAGAACTGTGGCAATAAACTGAACTTTTTGTTGCATACCTTTCGATAGTTCCTCAACACGTTTATTTTTCCAATTAGAAATTTCAAAACGATTCATCCAACTATCCAATTCTTGTTTTGCAATTTTTTCTGACATTCCTTTGAGAGAAGCAAAATACAAAATTTGCTCTGCTACACGCATTTTTTTGTACAAACCTCTTTCTTCTGGCAAATATCCAATTCGCTCAATATCAGACTCTAACAATGGTTTATCATCTATCAATATTTCACCCTCATCGGGTTGAATCATTTGATTGAGAATACGGATAAACGTAGTTTTACCTGCACCATTAGGACCAAGCAAACCAAAAATTTTACCACTTGGAATTTCCAATGAAACATCGTCAAGAGCCTTTGTTCCGACAAATTGTTTTGATATATGTTGAGCCAAAATTTGCATACGTCCACAAAAATACGTGTTTTTTATAAAGTGCTCATAGTTTATTAGGAAATTTGAATAGTTAATTTTCTATCTTTGCAACAAAACAAATGGAAATGAAAGAAAAAATTGTTGCAGTTATCAATCAAATCCCCGTCCCAGGCGAATCTGGGTCAATGATTCAATTCGTACAATTGATTGACGTAAATGGCAATGACATAACTATAAAATTTGGATTGCCTCAAAAATATGACAAATACGAACGAGCAATCATTTCATCGGTACAAGAAGCCGTAAAACGGAATATTTCCGAAGTTGAACGTGTTGATGTTTTAATTGACATCATTAAGGCAAATGATATGGCTGGCGAAGGCGGTATTTCAAAAGTAAAAAAAGTACTCGCTGTTGCTTCTGGTAAAGGTGGAGTCGGCAAATCAACTATGAGCGCAAACCTCGCCATTGCATTGGCAAAACAAGGATTGAAAGTTGGATTACTTGACGCAGATATTTTTGGACCATCAATACCCAAAATGTTTGGTGTAGAAAATGCTCAACCTCTTTGCAGAAAAGAAGGAGAAAAAGAGTGGATTTTACCAATTGAGCAATACGGCATCAAATTACTTTCTATTGGATTCTTTGTAAATCCGCAAGACGCATTGGCTTGGCGAGGCCCAATGGCTGGAAATGTTTTAAAACAATTTGTTCAAGACTCCGATTGGGGAGAATTGGACGTAATGGTCATTGATATGCCTCCTGGCACAAGTGACATTCAATTAACTCTTTGTCAAATCATTAACATTACAGGAGCAATAATGGTTGGAACACCTCAAGATGTTGCCGTTATTGATGTAGTTAAAGCAGTTGATTTCTTCCGAAAAGAAAAAATTGAAGTTCCAATAATAGGTTTGATAGAAAATATGGCTTGGTTTACTCCAGAAGAACTTCCAAACAACAAGTATTATATTTTCGGCAAGGGTGGTGTGGAAACTCTTGCTCAAAAAGAAGGATTACCATTTTTAGGGGCTGTACCTATTGTAATGAGCGTGCGCGAAGGAGGAGATAATGGAAAACCTGCGGTAATGGATGAAAATTCAATTATAGGAAAACAATTTGCCGAAATTGCAAAGAAAATTATGTAAGATTCAAGTTTTTAGAAACTCAATATTTTTGTAAATTTGAAAAATTTTAGTCTATGGCAAGTTCAGTTCAATCGGTTAAGTTAAATTTGGGAATTATTGGTAATTCTCCTCGATTGAATAATGCTATAGAAGTTGCTTTACAAATCGCGCCAACGAATCTTTCTGTACTTATTTTTGGAGAAAGCGGTGTCGGTAAAGAAGCTTTTTCTCAAATTATTCATACCAATAGTTTACGAAAAGACAAACCATATATTGCCATTAACTGTGGCGCAATACCAGAAGGAACAATTGACTCAGAACTATTTGGTCACGTAAAAGGAGCTTTTACAGGAGCTGTTGGAGATAGAAAAGGTTATTTTGAAACTGTAAATGGAGGAACAATTTTCCTTGACGAAGTTGGTGAATTACCTCTTCAAACGCAGTCAAGGTTATTGCGCGTTTTGGAATCAGGAGAATTTATTCCAGTTGGTGCTTCTAAAGTACAAAAAACGAATGTTCGCGTTGTTGCAGCGACAAATGTCAATCTGCAAAAAGCCATAAAAGATGGTAAATTTCGTGAAGATTTATTCTATCGTCTCAACACTGTTCCAATCAACATTCCTGCACTGAGAGAACGACCAGAAGACATTTACATGTTGTTCCGAAAATTCGCAAACGATACCGCAGAATTATATCGAAAACCTCGTATTGACTTAGATGATTCAGCAAGAAAAATGCTTGAAACATACCGTTGGCCTGGAAATATCCGACAATTAAAAAATGTTTCGGAACAAGTTGCTATTTTAGAAAAATCATCGTTGATAGATGCTGAAATTTTAAAAAATTATTTGCCAGATTTCGGTGAATCACATTTACCAATGCTCAACTCAAGCGCCTCATCGGAAGGTTCTTACGCGTCTGAACGAGAGATTTTATTCAAGTTGCTGTTCGATATGAAGAACGATATGAACGACTTGAAAAAATTGGTAAATGACATTATGAAAAATGGTGGTCAATATACACCTGCAACAATTATCAATCAGCAAAATCAATTTGATGATAATTTGATTGATTTATCTAACGATACTGAATCTCCTATAAACATTGTTTCAAAAGCACAACAAACACGAACAATTACTCCACGTGACGAATCACACATTGTTGACACGCAAGAAGTTAACGATGAATCTCTTTCTTTAGTAGATACCGAGGTAATGTATATAAAACGTGCATTACAAAAGTATAAAGGAAAAAGAAAACTTGCTGCCAAAGAATTGGGAATTTCAGAACGAACACTATACCGTAAAATCAAAGAATATAATTTAGAATGAAAAAAATCATTTCCTGCATATTGATTTGTCTTGGTATATTTTCGTGTTCTGTAAAATATTCACTGTCGGGTGCGTCTATTTCACCTGATGTAAAAACATTCTCTGTGACATATATACCAAATCACGCAGCAAACAAACAAGCAACCTTAAGTGATGTATTTACCGAAGGTTTAAAAGACAAATTTCGTTCAACTGCAGGCTTATCTTTAGTAAATTCTAACGGTGATTTGCAATTTTCAGGTAGCATAACTGGATATTCTACATCGTATCAAGGTGTTACAGCAAGTCAATTGGCTGCACAAACACGATTGACCATTACGGTTAACATAAAATTCGTAAACAAAACAGATGAAAAACAAAACTTCGATAAAAGTTTTTCTGCCTATCGGGATTTCGATGCAACAGAAAGTCTTTCAAATGTCGAAGATGCACTTATAGCAGAAATTTCTGACGAAATTATAGAATCTATTTTTATGGAAAGTGTAGCAAACTGGTAATTATGGGATTAAAGAAAAAACACATAGAAGAATATCTTGAAAATCCAACTCTTGTAACTTCAAAAGACACAAGAAAATTATCGGATTTATTACTTGATTATCCGTATTTTCAAACGGCACGAATGCTGTATTTGAAAGGATTAAAAAACGAAGAAAATTCCCACTTTGATGCAGCATTGACATTAACTTCAACATACGCAAACGACAGAAAAAAATTATACGAATTTTTGACTGACGCTCCTTCAATAGAAAATTCTATTCTTTTTGAAACAAGCACTTCAGAAACTCAAAATAATGCAAAAAATCCGATTGTTCAACAAGATGTAACGACTCAAGAACAGGCTTCTAACGAAGTTAAAAACATTGTAGCTGAACAAGTTGAAAACATTCAAGAAGAAATTCAAGAAACGATAAATCCTGTCGTTGAAAATGCTATTCAAGAACAAACAGCTGAAGTTGTTGAAGATGCTATAACTGAGCAAGTTGAAAATATTCAAGAAGAAATTCAAGAAACGATAAATCCTGTCGTTGAAAATGCTATTCAAGAACAAACCAAAACAGAATCTTTAGCAGAACGAATTCTTCGCGAAATGAAAGAGAGAAAGGCTCGACAAGCACAAGAAAATTCTACAATTGAGCAACTTACAGAAAATATTATTCCCGATAATTCTCAAATTGAAACATCAACTCCTACCAATGATGAAATGCTTTCTTTAACCCAAGAAACTATTTCAGAAGTTCAAGATAATAGCAATATAAACGAAGAAATTACTAACTCTATTACTCTAGATGAAGTTACGCAAGAATCTGCAATTGAGCAACTTACAGAAAATATTATTCCCGATAATTCTCAAATTGAAACATCAACTCCTACCAATGATGAAATACTTCCTTTAACCCAAGAAACTATTTCAGAAGTTCAATATAATAGCAATATAAGCGAAGAAATTACTAACTCTATTACCATAAATGAAATTTCTCAAGATTCTAAAATTGAGCAACTTACAGAAAATATTATTCCCGATAATTCTCAAATTGAAACATCAACTCCTACCAATGATGAAATACTTCCTTTAACCCAAGAAACTATTTCAGAAGTTCAAGATAATAGCAATATAAGCGAAGAAATTACTGACTCTATTACCATAGATGAAATTTCTCAAGATTCTAAAATTGAGCAACTTACAAATGAAATTATTCCTGAAGAACCTCAAATAGAAGAAAGTTTCTCATTTGCTCCATCCGATGATACAATAGAAAATTCTGAAACAACATACGAAGAACCTATAGTTCAAAACGAGATTGATACAACACCAATGGATTTTTCTGAGTTATTCAGTAGTGAAGCACCTGACGAACCTATTGTAGAAGTAGATGACACCGTTTCCGAACTTATTGAAGAAAACAAAGTTGAACCTATTGGAATTGATTCTCAAGAACAAGAAGAAGTTGCAGAAATTCACGATTGGTTTGAAAAGCAAGAAAAAGAAATTTCTAACGATACAGATTTAATCGCCCAATATATCGCCGAAAATCCAAACGATAAAAAGATTTGTATTTCGGAAAATCACGAAACAAATCTGGTGAATTTAGCAGAAAATAGCGTCTCAGAGAGCGAATGTGCAACTGAAACAATGGCTATAATTTTTGAAAAACAAGGATTTTTCAAAGAAGCAATTAAGATATATGAAAAATTGAATTTGAAATATCCAGAAAAAAGTGTTTACTTTGCAAACCGAATTTCGGAATTAAAGAATAAGAAATCTAAATAGAAAAAAAATGGTAGTAGTTAATGTATTATTGATAATCGTAAGTGTTTTATTAGTTTGCGTTGTATTAATTCAAAATTCTAAAGGTGGCGGTTTAATGTCGTCAAGATATGAAATGGGCGTTGCACGCACAACGGATTTCGTTGAAAAAGCAACATGGACATTGGCTGGAGCCCTAATAGTACTTTGTATCGTTTTGACAGCTCTTTTGCCAACTTCAAGAACACAAGAAGCACATTCTACATTTGAAGATAATGCTCCAGCAGTAGAAATGAATGTTCCAGCAGAAATTCCTACAGCAGAAGATTTCCAAGAATAATATTACGTTTCTAAAATAGTTGTTTTGAGCCAATGTGCAATTGCATATTGGCTTTTTTACTAACATCAAGATTATCGTTTCACAAATTTATTTCTACATTTGTAAAAAAAATTAGTATGCTTCGTGTTATAATAATTGTACTTTGTGTTGTCCTTGACATTTGGCTACTACAACAAATATGGATTTCCGAAAAAAATCTTCGTACGACCAATGAAAAACTATTTTGGACGTTGATGATTTTGCTATTCCACGTTGTTACCGTTGCAATTTACATCTTCCTTGACACAAATGGGAAAGATAACGACAAGCCATCAAATCTCGAATAATCAAATGATTTACCTAACTCCTTCTCATTGGTCGGACTATCGTCTTATTGACTCTGGAAATTTTGAAAAATTGGAACAATTTGGTTCCATTGTTACTCGTCGTCCAGAACCTCAAGCAGTATGGGACAAATCATTATCTGAAGCTGAATGGCAAAAACTCTCTACCATAGATTTTATTGCTCGCTCAAGTAACAATGGCGATTGGATTAAGCACAAAAACATTCCCGATTCATGGAAAATCAAATACGACTATTTGAATTTGACGTGCAATTTAAAATTTACATCGTTTAAACACGTTGGTATATTCCCAGAACAAGCGGTTAATTGGGACTACATATCATCAATTTGCAAAGCAAATAAAGGTCTTAAAGTCTTGAATTTATTTGGATATACAGGTATCGCATCAGTTGCCGCAAGAGCTGCTGGTGCCGACGTAACCCACCTTGATTCTGTAAAACAAGTCGTGTCGTGGACCAAACAAAATATGGAAAGTTCTGGACAAGACAACATTCGTTGGATTGTTGAAGATGCACGAAAATTCGTCGCAAAAGAAGCAAAACGAGGCAATTTGTACAACGGCATTATTATGGATCCTCCTGCTTTTGGTCGCGGTGCAAATGGCGAAGATTGGAAACTTGAGCGAGATTTGAATGCTCTCCTAAAAGATGTAGAAAAAATTCTTGATAAAAAACAATATTTCTTCATTCTAAATACGTACTCATTAGGTTTTTCTGCTTTTATTCTTGAAAATTTGGTAACTGAAATTTTCAAAAAACATTCTTGCGAAAAAGAATTTGGAGAATTATACCTTGAAGACGACTTCAAGAAAAAATTACCACTCGGTGTCATTGCTCGATTCTCAAATCTAAAAAAAATTGGAGAATAAATTCAGTATTTTGCTGTCGTACTCAGTTATCAAAACACCAAGGAATGAAGTAAAAAGAATTTTTGCTTAATATTGAGCAAAAATTTCTTTCCAAATTGTTCTATATTTTCCAATAAATATTTATTTTTGATTGCAAGTTGTTTAGAATGAAAAAGATTTTTTACTTATTGGTTTGTGTCATTGTTCTTGGGATTGTTCTCGTATTCTCATTGTGTGGCAATGCGCCTAAACTTCAAAAGTCTTCTGTTAAGGAAATAACAGAAAATGCTATTGCACTTGATAAAAACGATGCTCAAGTAACACTTATAGGAACTATTGCGTCTCAAATCTCAAAAAAACGTTTCTGGTTTGAAGATAGTACAGGTCAAATCATTATTGAAGTAAAACAAAATTTACTTCCTCTCGTTCCAGAAAGCAATAACATAGAAGTTGAAATTCACGGAAAAGTTGATTGTCAAACAGAAGACGGGAATGGAGTAAAAATTGACGTTAAAGAGTTTATTTTCAACGATTCAGAAGAAGATTTTTCTAATCTGTAAATTCTACCCTTGCTCTATATTGTGTACCTACTTCAATTGGTGTCAACGAAGTATAACCTCCTTGTATTCTACCTTTGAAAACTTGTAATTCTTTTTGTAACTTATTGTTGTGATTTTCTAAAAGGTCTTTACTATCGGTAAAATAATCGACAAAATAGGTCCCAACTATCCCTTTTTCAACAAAAGAATCGTAGAAAAGACGAGCAAATAAACCCATTGTCATACGCACATTTATTTCTACGCAAGGATGAAGCAAATATTCACCATCTCGTTGATATACAAACATATCCACACCTAAATATCCAGAATATGCATGAGCAATTGTCTTGTTAAAAAAATCAATATACGCATCTTTTATTGTTTGCAAATCGTTTCTTGAAATCCATACATTCAATTGTGTTTCAATATATTCGTCAGTTGCGAGTAAATTTCCCTTGTACGCGCCATGCGTATCAGTAAAAAAGTACGAATATCCCGAAAATGTTGTTGTTCCATTTTTGCACAAAAATTCCAAAGCAAAATTTTGAACAACATCATACAATGGTTCTGCAAGTATAGACCCTTGCTTTTTTGCTATATTTTTTACTCTATTGAGTAAGTTTTCACTCAATCCTCCTAAACTCCGAACAATACCTTTCCCACTACCCGACCACGGAGCTTTGAAAATCGCATACGGATTATCTTTCACATAAGATTCTATTTCGTTTTCTTCAAGCAATTTTGCTGGTGTAGCCAACTTTACGTCCAAATTGCTCAATTTGTGAATGCATCTCGTTGCTTCAATTGATAATTTTCTATGTGAAATATTGCGTATAAACGTCAACTCTTCAGCATTAGGGACATTCTGAAAGCCTTGTTTTTCAAGCGTTCTACTTATTGTTTTATCCCATCCCCACGGCTGAATTTTTTCACAATCCTGAAATTTTTGTATTATTGAAACCTCTCTCAGTTGAGGGAACATTCTTTGCATTTCACAAAACCACTTCGTATAAATTTGTGAGACAAAAACAGCATCGTTTTCATTTGATAACCATATTGGCAAATACGAAAATTCACGAGAAAAACTTTTCGCCGACTGGGGAGCATCAAAATGTTCAGAATCAGATGCTAACGCTAAGTCGTGTTCAGGATTGAATAATCGAAGAGTTGAAATCATTTTTTATCAACCAACTGTATATACAAATTACAACCAGACGTAATTTCAAATGTTTGTGATCTCGACTTTTCTGTGTCAGTTTCAAACTTATCACGCCAAATTACCACATACTTACCTGGTTGCAAGGTTACCACATCATTTTTTCTACTATCAGCAGGGAGATACATTACAAAATCTAAATCGGTGTTTCTATCAAGATAAATAGCGCCAATTCCAAGTTGTGGACGGACAAATGTTACATGTCCAGGAGCTGCTATTTTTATCGTTTTTACCTCATCTGGTTTTATTTCCACATCATAAAAATACGTTCGAGGTGTTGTAAGTACCTCCAAATCGTATTTTCCGACAAGATATTTCACTTTTTCTCCTGTTTGTTGCACGTTGAGAGTATTCATATCGTCCTTTTTTCTAACAATTGTAGGAAGAGGTGTTGTTACATTAAAGCCGTATGGTCGCTCAATAGTAAGAAAACCTTGTACAGCATCAATTTTTACAATAGTATGTTTTCCTGGCTCCAAATTTATATTGTCGGAAAAAACTGGTGGCATCGTATGAACTTTTATTTTGTATGACACAAGCGGGTCAAGAAACAAAATATCTGGTTCTTCTGGTTTTATCACCGAATGAACAAAATTGTAATGGATAAATCCCGTTGTATTGTCGTAAAATGTCATCGGAACATCTGTTTCTCGAGGTTTTTTATACGCGTCAAGTAAATAGACCTGTAAGGGAGTACTTGCCAATGCCTTCTCCATTGCCAAATTCAAAATCGGGAGAAAATCTATCTCATTTTTTGCACTAAACACATTGCCAGCACAACCAAAAACTTCATTAAAATCTACGTCATTCCCAACGCCAATAATAAAAGGCTTCAAAATAGCACCTTTTTCTTGCAACTTACGAGAAATAATGCATGGATCTCCATCGCACGCTTCCAAGCCATCAGTTATCAAGAAAATGATATTCCGCGCAGTTGAATCAGGTGGAAAATCTTTTGCTGCTTGTTCCAACGAATACGCAATAGGCGTTGTCCCTCGTGGATTGAGCGTAAGAATTTTATTTATTATTTCAGGTACATTATTTTTTCCAAAAGGAACTTCAAGATGCGAATCATGACAATCCTGTGGAGGAAACGGACTTCTATTCCCATAAATACGTAACCCAATTTCAACATTCGGTATTTTTGAAACAGAGTCAATAAATGGTATTAAAATACTCTTTGCAATTTCAATTTTTGTGTCTTTTTCCCATACACCCATCATACTATACGAGCCATCAAATATAAATAAGACTCGTGTTAATGGCATCACGTTAGGAACCTCTGCAAGACGTTGCGCACGACACGGCATCAACAATAAAACTGATGCCCAAACAACAACAAACAATCGTAACAATTTCATCTCTTAAGAATTACGTATCCGCAAATATAACTTTTTTCACGAAAATTACCTCTTTACTTTTTCCATCTAATTCCGTATATTTGTCCATATATCAATTGATATGAAACAACTTCGTGTTTTTACTGATAAATACATTGCTATAATTTTAGCAATTTGTGCCGTGATAGTCAGCGTTAGCATCGTATTGCTTTTTTATTTTCTTGAATGTAAAAACATTATTGCCATAAGTATTTGCATGGCTATAGGATTAGCCATTACTATTTATTTTTTAGCGCGACATTTTATGAAAATTTTGGTCATTGAAAAAGTACGACCAATCTACAAAATCATTCGTTCAGCCCAAGTTCCTCGTTTCAAGGATTTAATAAATTCCAACGAACATCTTATTGAAGCTGCTGAACGCGATTCTCAAACATGGGTACAACAAAAGTCTGATGAAGTAGAATTCTTGAAAAGACAAGAAACTTTTAGAAAAGAATATATTGGGAATGTTGCACACGAACTTAAAACGCCAATTTTCACCATACAAGGATATGTTTCAACCCTTTTAGATGGTGGTCTCCACGATGAATCTATAAATAGGAAATATTTAGAACGCACCGACAAAATAATACAACGAATGACGTCTATTGTTCACGACTTAGACGCAATTACTCGCTTGGAATCTGGTGAATTGAAAATGGAATATTCTACATTCAATTTATGCGATTTAATTTCAGATATTTTTGAATCTCAAGAATATGTAGCAAAAGAACATAATGTTACTCTTTCTATGGAAAATACTTTGCCACGACCAATAATGGTTTATGCCGACAAAATGAGAATGACAATGGCTCTTTCAAATTTAATTGTCAATGGTATAAAATACAACAAACCCGAAGGTGGTACTGTCCTCATTCGTTTCTACGACATGGATTCTCGATATTTAGTAGAAGTTTCCGATACTGGTATTGGTATTCCTAAAGAATATCAAGAACGTATTTTTGAACGCTTCTTTAGAGTTGACAAAAGCCGTTCTCGTGAACAAGGTGGCACTGGATTAGGTTTGGCTATTGTAAAACACGTGATAGAAGCCCACGGCGAAACTCTCAACATAAAAAGCACTTTGAACGAAGGGACTTCTTTCTCATTCACTATAAAAAAAGGTAATATTCGATAAAGAATGGAACAAAGAAAAAAAATTCTCGTCGTTGACGACGAACCCGATATAATAGAAATTCTTCAATATAATTTGCAGAAAGAAGGATATATAACATTTTCGGCAAGTAATGGTGTAGAAGCAGTTGAATTAGCTAAACAAAAAAAGCCAGACCTCATCCTTCTCGATGTTATGCTTCCCGATATGGATGGCATTGAAGCTTGTGAAACAATCCGTAAAAACGATGATTTGAATAATACTATCATTGCTTTCTTAACAGCTCGAAGCGAAGATTACTCCGAAATTGCAGGATTTCAGGCTGGTGCCGATGATTACATTACTAAACCTATTCGACCAAAGGTTTTATTAACACGGATACACTCCTTACTGAAACGCTCTTCTTCACAAGAACAAACGCAAGCAGCAACAATAGTTCAATACGAAGAAATTACTTTAGACAAAGAAAAATTCTTAGCAACTATGTCTGGTAAACCTCTCAACCTACCAAACAAAGAATTTCGTTTATTGGAACTTCTCATTTCAAAACCAGAACACGTATTTAGTCGCGAAGAAATATTTTCTCTCGTGTGGGGAAATGAAATTGTTGTAGGCGATAGAACTATAGATGTTCATATTCGTAGGCTTCGCGAAAAGTTAGGAGAAAAATATATTTACACACTTAAAGGAGTCGGGTACGTTTTTGCTCGAAGATAAGTATGTCAGAAATAAAAGCTTGTATATTTGATATGGATGGCGTTTTGGTAAGTACCGAAATCTATCACTTTAAAGCATGGAAACGTCTTGCTGCAACAATTGGTATAGACATTGACGAACAATTCAACGAAAACTTGAAAGGTGTGAGTCGTGCCGTTTGCATTGATTTAATATTGAAACATGGTGGGTTAGAAAAAACTCAAGCTGAAAAAGATTTGTTGGCTACACAAAAAAACAAATGGTTTTTGGAATATGTAAATTCCGAAATTACTCCTCAAAATGTCTATCCTGGCGTTATCACGTTCCTCTCTGAACTCAAACAAAATGGATTCAAAACTGCTATTGGATCGGCAAGTAAAAATGCTCCTCTTTTGGTTGAAAAATTAGGAATCAAAAATTATTTTGATGCTATTGTCGATGGTAATATGATAACAAAAGCGAAGCCAAATCCAGAAGTGTTCCTGAAAGGAGCAGAATTAATTGGTATTCACCCTGAAAATTGTGTAGTGTTTGAAGATGCAATTAGCGGTGTTGAAGCAGCAAAAAATGGAGGAATGTTCTGTATTGGTGTTGGCTCTCCAAAACGGCTAACAAAAGCAGATTTTTGTATTGATAGTTTTACCGAAATGAACATTGAAAGAATACTTTCTTTAGCATAATTGTAACAAATACGTAACTATCTCTGTCTATTCAATACATTGACAATATCAGTCATCATGTATAATAATTTGTCTTGTGGCGAAAAAGAAGGAATTGGTAATAATAGGTGGTCCCAATGGTTCGGGAAAAACAACGTTCACACAAAGTTACGTTGAACTTCATCCTATGCCTTGTATCAATGCAGATGAAATTGCTAAGCAACTGAATCCACAAGATATGAGCAAAGCAAGTATTAGCGCTGGTAAAATATTTTTCAAACAATTAGAAGAATATAAAAAGCGGGGAGAAAGTGTCCTTATAGAAAGTACCCTTTCTGGAACATACCTACGAAAAATGATGGACGAATTTCATAATGAAGGATATATAGTAACTCTCGTTTACGTGTTTCTATATTCTCCCGAAGTATGTATTGAACGTATCAAAGAACGCGTTTTAAAAGGCGGTCATTTTGTCCCTGACAGAGACGTTATCCGTCGCTACTACCGCAGCAAAGAAAACTTTTGGAACAATTATAAAAACGAAGCCGACAATTGGTATTTAATCTACAATTCCGAAAACAAATTCATTCCAATCGCACTTGGTATGCGAAACCAATTTTCCATTGAAAATAAAGACTATTTCTACAAATTTGTTGGAAAATTCTGATATCTATAAACAGCTATTTTTGGAATAAAATCATATATTTGTACGTATATTTTAACCCTTTATGAAACTATCTCAACCTCAGCAAACACTTGCAGCAAAAAATTTCTCCAAAGATTGGGCCAATCGCGGTGACGAGAAAAGCGAAACACAACAGTTTTGGATGTCGTTACTTTCATCGGTGTTTGGAATTGACGAACCGCAAAAGTACATTGAATTTGAAAAGCGCGTGCAACTTACCCACGTGAGCTTTATCGATGCATTTATTGAATCCACCAAGGTTTTGATTGAACAAAAATCTTTTGATGTTGATTTGCACAAGGGTTACAAGCAAAGCGATGGCTCCATGCTTACGCCGTTCCAACAGGCGAAACGATATGCAAATGAAATGCCCTATTCGTTGCGCCCGCGCTGGGTTGTGGTGTGCAACTTCCAGTCGTTTTTGGTTTACGACATGGAAAATCCCAATGGCGAGCCTTTTGAAATTCTTTTGGAAAATCTTGAAAAAGAATACTATCGGCTGTCGTTTCTAACCGATACAGGAAATATCCATTTGAAAAAGGAAATGGAAATAAGTATCAAGGCAGGAGAATTGGTTGGTAAGATTTACGATGCCTTGCTTGTTCAATATAAAGATGCTACGAATCCAGAAACATTGCGCAGTTTGAATATGCTTTGCGTCCGTTTGGTTTTCTGTTTATATGCTGAAGATGCTGGCGTTTTTGGCAAAAGAAACATGTTCCACGATTATATGGCTGGTTTCGACACCCGAAATTTCCGTCGTGCATTGATAGATTTGTTTAAAGTGCTTGACACCAAAGTTGATGAACGTGATCCGTATCTCGATGAGGAATTGGCTGCTTTCCCTTATGTTAATGGTGGCTTGTTCACCAACACGGATATTGAAATACCGAATTTTACCGATGAATTACGCACGCTGATTCTTACAAAAGCATCCGACAATTTCGACTGGAGCGAAATAAGTCCTACCATTTTCGGCGCCGTATTTGAATCCACGTTGAACCCTGAAACTCGTCGTTCGGGCGGAATGCACTATACAAGTATTGAAAACATACACAAGGTGATTGACCCGTTGTTTTTGAACGATTTGCGTAGCGAACTGGATGATATAAAAGCTGAAAAAGTCGGTAAAACGCAAAACAAACGGGCTGCTGATTTTCAGGAAAAGCTGTCCAAACTAAAATTCCTGGATCCTGCCTGTGGTAGCGGCAACTTCCTTACGGAAACCTATTTGTCGCTTCGCCGTTTGGAAAACGAGGCGATACGCATACAAACCAAAGGGCAGGTTCGCATGGGCTTTGAGGAAACGAATCCCATCCGCGTTTCCATTCATCAGTTTTATGGCATTGAGATAAATGATTTCGCGGTTTCCGTAGCAACAACGGCTTTGTGGATTGCCGAAAGCCAGATGCTGAAGGAAACCTCTTCCATCGTGGACTTCGACCTGGATATGCTGCCGTTGAAAACATATCACAACATAAAGGAAGGCAACGCCCTGCGTGAATCGTGGACGGAATGGAATGTGTATGAAGAAAATCCGATTGTGATAGCGGGACAGACAAACATATATTCTATGGGCGAGGCTCCGATGAAGATTGCCGAAGAACCAGTTGTGAAATATGCCAGAGTGGATTTATACAGTGACGAAATCAATCTCCACGCAAAACGAAAAGAGCCTGAAACTTACCACGTCGATTTCAACTACATTATGGGAAATCCGCCGTTTGTGGGTGCAAGACTGATGTCGGAAGGCCAAAAGCAGGATATGATAGATGTCTTTGGTGCAAAATGGAAAAACATAGGCAATATGGATTATGTATCGGGATGGTATTTGAAGGCGGCAAAACTGATGAGAGGAACTAATACCCGCACGGCCTTGGTTTCGACCAACAGCATAACCCAAGGCGAGCAAGTGGCAAATCTTTGGAAGCCTTTGTTTGAAGATTACGGCGTTCAGATTGATTTTGCCTACCGCACATTCCGCTGGGACAGCGAAGCTACCCTCAAAGCTCACGTGCATTGCGTGATTGTCGGCTTTTCGGCGTGCGGGAACAAGCAAAAGACAATTTATACCGAATCGGCGACACCAATACAAGCGCAAAACATAAATCCGTATCTGATTGATGCACCAAGTGTTTGGATTGAAAGCAGAAACAAGCCTTTGTGTGATGTGCCGGAAATAGGAATCGGGAACAAGCCGATTGATGGTGGCAACTATTTGTTCACCGAAGATGAAATGAAAGAGTTTATAAAAAAAGAACCTAAATCTGTGAAGTACTTCAAAAAATGGATTGGAGCAGATGAGTTTATAAACCGTTGGTTTCGTTATTGCCTGTGGTTGGGAGATTGCCAGCCAAATGAATTGCGTTCGATGCCGGAATGTTTGAAGCGCGTTCAAGCTGTTCGTGATTTTCGCTTGGCAAGCAAAAGTGCGGGAACACGTAAAATCGCTGACAAACCGACTCGTTTTCATGTCGAAAACATGCCGAATGGAAATTATATTGTTATTCCTGAAACCTCTTCAGAAAAAAGAAGATATACACCTATCGGTTTTTTGACCCCCGACATTCTTTGTAGCAATGCAATAAGATTAGCACCCAACGCCACGCTCTATCATTTTGGCATTTTAACCTCAAATGTCCACATGGCGTGGATGCGGGTTGTTTGTGGAAGATTGAAATCGGATTACCGTTATTCAAAGGACATTGTCTATAACAACTTCCCGTGGTGTAATCCAACCGAAGAACAGAAACAGAAAATTGAGCAGACGGCACAGACCATATTGGATGTGCGCGCAAAATATCCCGAAAGTTCGTTAGCCGACTTGTACGACGAAGTAACCATGCCACCAGAACTGCGCAAAGCACATAAGGAAAATGACCGTGCCGTGATGACCGCATACGGTTTCAATGCAACATGTCTATCCTCTAACAATGAATCTCAAATTGTTACTGAATTATTCAGACTCTATCAAACAATAATAGAACAAGAACTATGAAAAAAGAAAAAATAGATTTCTCGACCATATTACACCTTGCAGAAATTTATCAAGATCAGTATCTGGAAAGAGGACTTTGTCTGTCTCCAGAACAAAACGAAGCCTATTTCCGCGATTTTGTTGCGCAGTATTATTCCGCTCTTCGTTGGGAAAACCCATTGAACTCAAAATAAACACCGATATACCTCTGATTTGCATTTCACCGCCCAAATGACCGAAAGCGAATGTGTAGCCACATTGTTCAAATTGTATGAAGAGTTGATGAAGTAATTTTCATAGCTTTTTTTGGAACAAATTTTGATACAAACGCAATAATTTGTTTTAGAATTTGTTTTAGAATTTGTTTAATTAAAATTTAAGAAGTATGAAAAAAATAGTAACTACAGCTCTATCGGCTTTTTTGGGAGCTGCTTTGGCTTTGGGCGTTGTGTACGTTGCAAAGCCTCAAATTCTTCAAATTTCAGATACGATTGAATCTCCTTCACAATCTGAATTTATTCATCAAACATCCTACTCGTCAACTACTCTAGGGGGAGGAATTGATTTTACGGAAGCTGCCGACAAAGTGATGCCTACAGTGGTCCACATCGCAACAAAAACAACTGTGCGAACATCAGCATATCCTCCAGGGTTTGACCTTTGGCAAGAATTTTTCGGAGAAAGTTGGGATTTGCCACAAAAAGAGAATGTGCAACAAGCAAGTGGTTCTGGCGTTATTGTTCAAAAAGACGGCTACATTGTAACAAACAACCACGTTGTGAAAGGTGCTGACGAAATTTCAGTAACACTTCACGATAAAAGAGAATTTACGGCAAAAGTTATTGGAACTGACCCAAATACCGATTTAGCACTTATAAAAATTGAAGCTGATGACTTAACTCCTATTTCATTTGCAAATAGCGATAACGTAAAAATTGGTGAATGGTGTTTAGCTGTTGGGAATCCTTTTAATCTAAACTCCACTGTTACTGCTGGTATAGTGAGTGCAAAAGGTAGAAATATCAACATCTTAAAACAAAAATATGCTATTGAATCGTTCATTCAAACCGATGCTGCTATCAACCCTGGTAATAGTGGTGGTGCGCTTACCAATGCTTCTGGCGATTTGATAGGAATCAACACTGCTATTGCAAGTCCTACAGGGTCATATACAGGCTATGGATTTGCTGTTCCTTCAAATATTGTTTCAAAAGTTATTTACGATTTGAAAACGTATGGTGTAGTTCAACGTGGATTTTTAGGTGTTTCTATCCGCGATATGGATTCAAAATTGGCAGAAGAAAAGAATTACAAAATTAAATCTGGCGTGTATGTTGCAGCAGTAACAGATAATGGAGCTGCCAACAAAGCAGGTATAAAAGAAGGCGATGTTATCACTACTATTGATGACACTCCTGTCCACACTTCAACTGAATTACAAGAAATTATTGGTAGAAAAACACCTGGCGATGTCATACGCGTTGGCATTGTTCGCGATGGGCAAAAAGATATGGTCTTCGACGTTCATTTAACAAACAAAGATGGCAATGAAAATGTAATCTCAAAAGCTGACGAAGACGTACTCAATGTATTAGGTATTTCTGTAAAAAATGCCGACTCAAAAACATTGAAAAAACTTGGTCTTGCTAATGGCGTTGAAGTAACAGAAGTTGGCGATGGACCAATAAAAAAACATACAAATATGCGCAAAGGTTTCATTATCACCAAAGTTGATAACGAAAACGTGAAAGATGCTGAATCTTTTACAAAAATTATGAAAAGTAAATCTGGTGGCGTAATGATTGAAGGCATGTACACCGATGTTGCTGGAACATTCTATTATGCATTTGGTATGTAACTTCATATTCCATCTTGCATAACAACTATGGGGTGTACTGCATATACTATAAAAAGTCATATTGCGTACACCCCTACTTTTTAATGGAAACAATATACAAGTTGGCAGCACAATCATTTGTAATTAGGTGTCAGTAGTCAGTTTTCAGTTTGATTTCCATAATGGAAGAAGATTACACAAAGAGATCCGTCTAACAACTGATAACTGGTAACTGACAACTAATTTGTTGCCAAGATGTATATCAATACTTAAAATTATATCTTTACAAAAAATTTGTATGTGATGAGACCCATCCAAATGGTTGACCTTAAAAGTCAATACGAAAAGATAAAAGACGAGATTGATGCAGGCATACAAAGCGTTATTGATTCAACTGCTTTTGTAAAAGGCGGTATGGTAACTACATTCCAGCATCATTTAGAAGAATATCTGAATGTAAAGCACGTCATACCCGTTGGAAACGGAACCGATGCTCTTCAGATATCGTTGATGGCATTAGGTCTCAACCCTGGCGATGAAATAATTACTCCCACGTTTACTTTTATTGCCACAGCCGAAGTTGTAGCTCTACTTGGGCTTACTCCAATTGTTGTTGATGTTGATCCTGACACGTTCTGTATGTCAATTGAAAGTGTAGAAAAATCTATCACACCGAAAACAAAGGCTATAGTTCCTGTACACTTATTTGGTCAAAATGCAGATATGGAAAGTCTCTTACAAATTGCAAAAAAACACAACTTGTATATCATTGAAGATGCTTGTCAATCTATTGGTGCTGAATACACATTTTCTGATGGTAGAAAAATAAAATCTGGCTGTATGGGAACCATAGGATGTACGTCCTTTTTTCCATCAAAAAATCTTGGATGCTATGGTGATGGTGGTGCTATTTTCACCAACAATGACAATTTGGCACAAGAAATTCAGTGTATTACAAACCATGGGATGACGGAACGATATCATCATGACAAAATTGGTGTAAATTCTCGACTCGATAGCATTCAGGCTGCTATTCTTGATGTAAAACTAACATATTTAGATTCATATACACAAGCGCGACAAGATGCTGCCACGTTCTACGATAATGCGTTTGCTCAACACCCTATGCTCACTATTCCAAGTCGTAATTCCAAATCAACGCACGTGTTTCATCAATACACGCTTAAACTGCATCCAAGTATCAATCGTAACGAAATACAAGCAAAACTCAAAGAAAAAGGAATTCCAGCAATGATTTATTACCCGATTCCACTACATTTGCAAAAGGCATACAAAAACGATAGATACAAAGAAGGAGATTTCCCTCATGCTGAAATGCTTTCTCAATGTGTTCTATCGTTACCTATGCATACAGAATTAGACGAAGAACAATTAACATATATTACCAAAACGGTGTTAGATTTGTTATAACATGGAAAACGAAACATTTTTTGCACACGAAACAGCCATTATTGATGATGGTTGCACGATTGGGAAAGGGACAAAAATTTGGCACTTCTCCCACATTATGCAAGATTGTGTGATTGGCGAAGATTGTAACATAGGGCAAAATGTTGTTGTGTCTCCACAAGTCGTTTTGGGCAGGAACTGTAAAATTCAAAACAACGTCTCGGTTTATACTGGTGTTATCTGCGAAGATGACGTATTCCTTGGTCCATCTATGGTTTTTACCAATGTCATCAATCCGCGAAGTTTCATTAGCAGAAAATCAGAATACAAGCAGACCATTATCCATAAAGGCGCTTCAATTGGAGCAAATGCCACTATAGTATGTGGACACGAAATTGGAGAATATGCACTCATCGGAGCTGGTTCTGTCATAACAAAAGATGTAAAACCATTCGCTCTCATGGTGGGTAATCCCGCTAAACAAATCGGCTGGGTCAGCAAAAATGGTCATAGGCTTACGTTTGAAAACAATATTGCCATTTGTCCAGAAACTGGTGAAAAATATAAATTACAAAACAACGCTGTTCACGTAATACAATGATACAATTTGCAGTCGTAGGATTGGGACATATAGGGAAACGTCATATTTCTGTCATTCAGCAGAATTACGATGCTGAACTTGTTGCCGTATGCGACATAACAAAAACTTGCGAATACGCCGTACCATATTTCAGCACCCTTGAAGAACTTTTTGCCTCGGGAATCAATATTGATGTTGTAAACATTTGTACCCCCAACGGACTTCACGCAGAACAGGCTATTCAAGCTCTTGAGCATAATTGCCACGTGATTATTGAAAAACCTATAGCTCTCTCAAAATCCGATGCCGAAAGAATTTATAAGAAAGCTACAGAGGTTTCCAAGCAAGTATTTTGTGTCATGCAAAATCGCTATTCCCAACCAGCACAAGTACTGAAACATTTGGTTTCGGAAAATATCTTAGGGGATATTTTTATGGTGCAAGTAAACTGTTTTTGGAACCGCGATGAGCGTTACTATCAACAAGGCAGTTGGCATGGCACAATGCAATTGGATGGTGGGACGCTGTTCACACAATTCTCTCATTTTGTTGATACACTCTTTTGGTTGTTTGGTGATATCACCAACATACATGGCAAATTCAATAATTTTTCGCACCAATCAACAATAGACTTCGAGGACAGTGGAACTATAACCTTTGACTTTATAAATGGTGGAATGGGAATGCTTTCCTACTCAACTGCCGTATGGAATAAAAATATGGAAAGTAGCATAATTATTATTGGAAAATATGGTTCTATAAAAGTTTCTGGACAATATATGGATACCATTGAATATTGCGAAATAAAGAATTTCCACCTTCCAGAAATAGGACCATCAATGCAATCTAATCATTCACTATTATTGGAAAATTGTATTAAAAAAATCCACGGTCAAAATGTTGATATTCCAACTATTGAAGATGGTATTCAAGTGGTTGATATGATTGAAAGAATGTATCGAAGGTAAAAGTAACCGATTTTAAAGCCGATTTTTTTACATTACGATTTCAAAGAGAAACGTAAATGTTTATCTTTACAAAAAAATATCGGAATGCATATCACATTAGTTGCAGGAGCTCGCCCTAACTTCATGAAAGTGAGCCCTATCATAAACGAAATAAAAAAGCGACAAGCACAAGGTGTCGATATTCAATACAGTCTTGTACACACAGGACAGCACTACGACAAACTGATGAGTGGGCTTTTTTTCGAAGAACTGAACATTCCCCAACCCGATGTGAATCTTGCTGTTGGTAGTGGAACTCAAGCAGAACAAACGGGAGCTATTATGGTGGCTTTCGAGAGATATCTTACCACGCATCCTACTGATTTAGTTATAGTTGTTGGCGATGTAACTTCTACTATGGCATGCGCTATCGTTGCAAAGAAATTGGGTATAAAACTCGCCCACGTGGAAGCTGGCATACGATCATTTGATCTATCCATGCCCGAAGAAATTAACCGTATGGTTACCGATAGCATCACCGATTATTTTTTCATAACTTCCGATTTTGCACAAAAGAACCTACAAAAGGCAGGCATTCCCAACGAACGTATTTTCTTTGTCGGTAACGTAATGATTGATAGCTTGTTGGCGAACTTACACAAGCTACAAAGACCTGCCATTTTTGACGAATACAAATTACAAAACAAAGATTACATCATACTCACTCTGCATCGTCCGAGCAATGTAGATAAAACAGAAAATCTTCTACATATACTACAAACAATCGACGACAATGCACAGGGACATCCTATAGTATTTCCTATCCATCCTCGTACCGAACAACGACTTGCAAACGCACACTATTCTTTCAAGAATATACAATTTACCAAACCACTTGGTTACTTGGAATTTATCTACTGCATACAAAACTCCCTGGCCGTTATAACCGACTCAGGCGGAATAACCGAAGAGACAACTGTTCTTGGTGTTCCATGTATGACCATGAGAGACAATACCGAACGCCCTGAAACCTGTTCTTTGGGAACCAACGAACTTATTGGAACAAATCCCGACAACCTTATCCCAGCCTTACAAACTTTGTTTGACGGCAAATGGAAACAAGGTTCGATTCCGCCACTTTGGGACGGCAAAGCAGCAGAAAGGATAATGGATGTAATAATACACCTCTAAGCATTCCCCAAGAAAAATGTGGTTTTTGCTCTAACTTTCCCCAAGAAAAGTGTAGTTTTTACTCCAACATTCCCCAAGAAAAGTGTGGTTTTTGCTCTAACTTTCCCCAAGAAAAGTGTATATTTGCAAAATAACGCTGAGACCTATGTACAGAAAAATATACAACGATTTGCTTGACTGGAAAAATAAACAGCATCGGAAGCCCTTACTTATGCTTGGAGCGCGCCAAGTAGGGAAAACGTACATCGTAAAAGCTTTGGGTAAACAAGAATTTAAAAACTTTGTTTATATAAATTGCCACAAAGATAGTAGAGTCGCAACTTTATTTTGCGACATGGACACCAAAAGAATCCTAAGAGAAATAAGTAGAATTTTCGACATAAAAATAACACAAGGTGACACATTATTATTTTTTGACGAAATTCAAGAAGTCCCTAACGGGATTGCATCATTAAAATATTTTTGCGAAGATGAACCAGACCTGCACGTAATTGTAGCAGGTTCCCTATTAGGCATATCCTTACGAGAAAACGAATCTTTCCCTGTAGGAAAAGTGGAAACAATACGTATGTTTCCCATGACTTTTAGCGAATTTCTATTGGCAAAAGGAAAAAAAGGTCTAACTATCGCCCTTGAAAATCTTGAATGGGATACGCTAAAAACAGCCCACAACGATTTAATCGAATACTTACGAGAATACTATTGTGTTGGAGGTATGCCCGAAGCCGTACAGACATATATCTCAACAAACGACATACACAAAGTAAGAAAGATACAGAAAGAAATTCTCGACGCATACAAACAAGACATTTCAAAGCATACTAAAACAATGGTGACAAGGATTCACCAAGTATGGGACAACATACCCGCCCAATTGGCAAAAGAAAATAAGAAATTTATTTATGGGGCGATAAGGAAAGGGGCACGAGCTTCAGAATACGAACTCGCCATACAATGGCTATTAGACGCTGGGTTAATATACAAAGTAGAATTAACCAAACGTCCGAGCAGGCCTCTGAAATTCTATTGCGAATCTTCTATATTTAAAATATACCTCCTTGACTGCGGACTTCTCTCATGCATGGCCGAAACAAATCCCAACGAAATGCTCCTCGGCTCTCACGCCTTCGTTGAATTCAAAGGTGCTTTTACTGAAAATTTTGTATTAGAGCAACTTAAATCAATAGATTCCATACCTGTTTACTACTACAGCAAGGAAAATTCCACAATAGAAATTGATTTTTTAGCACAAACTAACCGTATTGTTCCTACGGAAGTAAAAGCTGAAGTAAACGTTAAAAGCAAATCTCTTTCTAATTTTATTAATGTTGATTTCGCGACAAACAATCTTAAAGGTCTGCGAATTTCCATGTTACCATATAAAGATCAAGAATGGATGGAGAACATTCCTCTATACGCGACTGAATCATATTTTATTAAAGAAATTTCCGAACAATGAACATCCTTGTCATAACCCAACATATTTTTCCTATTCAAACGCCACGTTCCATCCGTAGCACAGAATTGATACAAGAACTTGCCAGACGAGGACATTCTGTTACTGTTTATGCAGTATTAGGTAACCACGATTATACAGACTTTGAAAACAAATACAACATAAAACTGAAAAATATTCCTATCAAATGGGAACGACATCCTTACTGCAGCGATGGTATAAACAATAGAACTTTCAGAGACAAAGTATTAGGACGATTACTACATAAATTTGAATTCCCTTTGTTTGAATTTTACTATCGCATTCCTACGATTATAAAGCAGGAAAAAGACTTTGATGTACTCATTTCTATTGCCGCACCACATCATATACATTGGGGATGTGCGAAAGCAAAAAAAGAATTTCCGCACAAATTTCCTAAAACATGGATTGCAGATTGTGGCGATCCGTTCATGAAAAACGGAAAGACAAACGAGCATCTTGCTTACTTCGGAAAATATGAACGAATGTTCTGCCAAGAATGTTCATACATAACTGTTCCTATTCAACAAGCAATTGACGCATATTATCCCGAATACAAAGAGAAATTTCGAGTAATTCCACAAGGATTTAACTTCGACCTCAACAATCTCGAACGCAAAGAAGTGCAAAATTCAATTCCAACTTTTGCCTACGCAGGAATGTTCTATTCCGACATACGCAATCCAAAATTATTCCTCGACTATCTGTGTTCAATAGATAAACCATTTAAATTCATTGTTTTTACCCGATACGACAATCTCATAAAGGAATACAAAGAAAAACTTGGTTCTAAGCTTGAAATACGTAATTCCATACCAAGAAAGGAATTGATCGAAGAATTAAAGACTATGGATTTTCTTGTTAATCTAAAAAACGAGAATAGTCCTAATCAGCTACCAAGCAAACTCATAGACTACGGCATTGCCAACCGACCAATTTTAGACATTACTCCTACAAATCCTGAAATCACAATTCTTAATGAGTTTTTGGAAGGCAATTATACCAATGAACTTCAAATAGCGAACATGCAAGATTATCATATTTCTGCAATTGTTAATTCTTTTGAAGAGTTGATGTAAACAACACGAAAAGAATTGCCTACTTTAGGCAACCTAAAATAGGTTGCATTTTCAAATTTTTAGTAAAAGGATACATATCCCCTAACTATTTCTGTGACAGAGAAAAAGAAACTGCAATTTATTGGTATCCGCTAAACTTTTTGTTTAATTTGTTTTTGCGAAAAATAATTAAACGATGAGCAAAGGTACTCATTTTAGCGAACACCAATAATACAAAACCCAACACTTTTTCGGGCGACTTTTTAGATAATCTGTTTTTCTACCACTAATTATTCTTCGTGTTAATTCGTGAAATTGAATGGTTTCTAAATCAAATTTCTGTCAAAAGAAATCCCATATAAAAAGGCAAAGTCAACAAGCTCCCCTGTCTTCCTATATTATAATTCCCCAACTTTAATGCGTTATACACATGATATTTTTCTGGATGCTTTAGCAAGGTTGACATTGACTTTGCATTACCTGTTTGTGCCTTACATTCTATTGGAGTACATTTCCCCTTATACCGCATCACAAAATCAATTTCTATTCCATCTGTTTTATGATAGTAGTATAATTTCCTGCCCATTTTACCAAGAAAATCGGCCATTACATTTTCAAAAATAGCACCTTTGTAACTCAACAAATCTCCTTGTAATATATCAGACTGCGTGCCCTCATCAAGCATACTGATAAATAAGCCCGTATCCGACATATAAACCTTAAAAGAATCAGGTATAGCATTTCCTCCCAAAGGGAGTTCTGTCGTTGTTATATTATAACACCTACGAATTATGCCTGCATCTTCAATCCATTGTAAGCAACCAACATATTCCTTACTTCGCCCTCCTTTTCGTACATCCGAATAAGTAAATTTCTTATTCTCTTTACTTAACTGTCTTGGAATTGATTCAAAGCATTCTCTAATACGATTTTTATCTTCATGCCTTGCATATTTAACCATATCAGCTTTGTATTCTTCAACAATATTCTTTTGAACAGCAATAACTGCATTTATATCATGTGTTTTGAAGAATGTTGTTACCGCATCTGGCATTCCTCCAACTACAATATATTGAAGCAACAATTGTCGCATACGTTCATGTATCGCATCTGGAATAACGATTTCTTGTTCCAAACAATTACGCAAGAATGAAAATATAGAATCAGGTAGTTCATTTGCCCACAACCATTCCTCAAAATCCATAGGATACATATCAACAATTGTTTCAAACCCTACAGGGATTGATATCGCAGAATCATCTGATTTATATCCGTTTACGCCAAGCAGTGAACCAGTACAAATTACATCGAACCTACCATCTAACTTAAAGAACTTTAATGAAGCACGGGCTTGTGGACAATCTTGTATTTCGTCTAAAACAATACAAGTCTTTCCTGGTTCAAACTTTGCTGTAGGAATAGCCGCAGAAAGAACCATAATCAAATAATCGATTTCCAACGATCCACCAAAGAGTTTACTCAATTCCTTCTCTTTATGGAAATCAATATAAACTACATTTTTATAATTCTTTTTTGCAAAATCAAGTACAGAACTTGTTTTTCCACATTGCCTACACCCTTTTATGACCAAAGGCTTTTTATCAACTGTATTTTTCCAAGTTAATAAAGTATTTTCTATTTTTCTTCGAAACATAGCAAATTACACATGAACGAAACAAAAATACACTTTTTCGGGCGACTTTTCAAATAACTTGTTTTTCTACCATAAATTAACCCCAATTATTTTTCGTGTTAATTCGTAAAATTAGTGGTTTATCATATCAACAAATGCACGATAATTCTTTCCTGCCTCGTAATTTTCTTGCCAAAAAGTGTATGCCGATTTTCGTTTTTTTTCTTGTTCTAAAGCAGGTAAAGAGACAAACTTTGAAATAATCCGAGCAGCTTCTATTGGATTACAAACTGCATCAAGTAGATAACCAGTTTCGTCGCAAACTATCTCAGGAGTTCCACCTACAGCTGTAGCAACAGTCGGAATTCCTGCTGAAATTGCTTCCATTATACTTACTGGAATTCCTTCGGAAGAACTTACATTCACAAACACATCCACATAATTTGTAGCATAAAAATCAAGAATTTCGTTTGTAGGAACCAGTCCTCTAAACTCAACCTGGCTTGGTTTTAGTTTTGTCCTTGCATATCGTTCTACTTTTTTGCGCATAGGACCATCTCCAAAGTGAATCCATTTTAATGGCATAGTTTGAGCTAATACAGCAACTATATCAACCATTAATAGCAATCGTTTTTCATAACTAATACGACTGCAAGTACATATTAAAATTTCATCTGAATTTGGCTTTGTAAACAACGGTGTTCGATTATTAAATCTTCCCAATCGAGAAACGGTAATCTTTCCACGACTCGCAGAATAGTTCTGTTCAAAATAATCCTTCCCATCTTGCGAGATAGAAAAAGTCTTATCCAATTTGCTAAAAATAAAATTCTTAAATGGTAAATACGGCACAGAGTGAAAATCTGCATAAATATCCCAACGATGGGCACGAGCAACACACTTTATTTCTGGATTTTTCTGTTTTAACAAAGCAAGAGCAAGTGCTTTTTCATCATGCCAATAAGAATAAAAAACACTGTTTTCTACCGTAAATTTTGTCAAAATCGGTTGCATAGCTCTTGCTTGAGCCAATGCCACAAGTTGTATTTTGAGAATATTCCACCAATATTTTGGGAAATACTCCCGCACTACAAACCACATTTCTTTCCAAAAAAATGGACAAAATACCATAAAAAAGGCGGCAAGAATCTGGAGTTTTGATACTTCTGGAGCATACTCTACTAATGTCGCATTACTCGGCAAAAAACGATTTGGATCTTTAGTTTCGGATTTTCGAGTAACCACATAAATTTGCTCAAAACACGACTGTGCCACACGCATTTCATCGTCAATGAAATATTCTCCGGTATAAGGATAACCAGAGCAAAGGAATATGAGAGTTTTTTTATTCATTTTTTATGATTTTCCAATAGCCACCTTTATCGGGTCCTACACGCAAAAGTAAACCTTCTTTCTTTAATTTATCCAAATTTTTACGAACCCCCTTATCGGACAAACCAGTTTGTTTACATAATTCAAGAATTGTAATATGTGGTTGTTCTTTTATAATAGTCAATATTTTCTCGGTACTTTTCTCGGTACTTTTCTCGGTACTTTTCTCGGTACTTTTCTC
>JAZRVS010000005.1:0-5452 GCA_045599365.1 Bacteroidales bacterium | reverse complement strand
ATACGCCTTTTGCATATGAATCAAGATCAATTTGTATTGATTTTGAAGAAATTGGAATCACTTGTAATAACTTGCCATATATATCAAATAGTTGTATTTTAGAGTCGGTAGATTGTGCCATATTTTGTGAAAATTGAATATTGACTAAACCTTTTGTTGGATTTGGGAAAATTGTGAATGCACAATTCTCGTAGTCTTCTACTCCCACAGTAATAGTGAGATGCAGTGTTACAATTGAATCACAGCCATGTGTTGTCTGCAATGTCTGGGTGTAATCTCCTGAAGCGCAATATATTTCATTGTTCCAAGTATAGCAGGAATCATCAACAACGATAGTAAAATCAGATGATTCAGGTTGCCAAATATGAACTTCCGTACTGGACATACTGCTGCATCCAGCCGCATTATATCCGATTACCTGATATGTGCCTGCCATATTTACGGATATAGTGCTTTCTGTCGAGCCATTGCTCCAAAGATACGTATCGCCACCATTTGCTGTGAGCAAAGTGCTTTCGCCCGAACATATATCTGTTTCGCCCGAAATAGTGATGACTGGCAATTGAGAGACTAAAATTGTAACTGTTTCCGTACTACTACATCCTTCATTGGAAGTGCCTGTAACGGAATAAACCCCAAATGTATTAATGTTTACAGATGCTGTATTGTCACCTGTGGACCATAGATAGCTGCTTGCTCCCGAAGCAGTCAAGGTTGTACTACTTCCAGTACAAATTGTGGTGTTACCATTTATTGTGATAGAAGGTGCTGGATTTACGGAAACTGTAACGTTGGTGATTGCCGAACAGCCATCCACATTCGTAGCGGTTACAGTATAAATGCCATTTTGGTTTACATTAATACTACTGGCGGTACTGCCATTGCTCCAAATATAAGTGTTACCTCCAGTGGCTGTAAGAGTGGAAGTCTGTCCCTCGCAAATAGACGTATTTCCTGAAATGGAAACAGTAGGTGTCTCCTTAACGATTAATGTTAAAGTTATGATGCTGTCACAACCATTCACTGTTTGCAGATTTTGGGTATAGGTGCCGGCTGTGGTTAAATTTTGACCTAAAAAGTTATAACTTTCACCTTGACAGATGCTGTGGGTGATAGGAATATTATATGTAGGATTAGTGCTGACCAACAAACTTGTAGTATTGCTACATCCGTTCAAATCAGTTCCCGTAACAGTGTAATTGCCTATGGTATTAACCATTATACTATTTGAGGTTTGTCCGTTGCTCCATATATAATTGTTGGCGCCGAAAGCAGAAAGTGTGGTGTTACTTCCTTGACAAAAATTATTATTACCAGTTATCATTATATTGGGCAGTGGATTTACCGTAATAGTAACATTCGTGGAAGCCGAACAACCTTCGACATTCGTAGCAGTTACCGTATAAATGCCGCTTTGACTTATATTAATACTACTTGAATTGCTGCCGTTGTTCCAAAGGTATGTGTTCCCCCCCGTAGCAGTCAGCATAGTGCTTTGTCCTTGGCAAAATACCGTATTGCCTAAAATGGAAGGTGTTGGAAGAGATGCCGTGGTGACATTCACAGCAGCTGAAGAAGAGCATCCGTTCGGCATAGAAACTGTTACCGAATAATTACCCGGTGTGGTTACGGTAATGAAAGAAGTATTGGCATTGTTGCTCCATTGATAATTACCAGAACCAGTTGCATACAATGTGGTACTTTGTCCGTCGCAAATATGCGTGTTTCCCGTAATGGAAGTCTGTTCCATCATAGAAATGGTTTGACTGGCGGAATTGCTACAACCATTGTTATTGGTGACAGTAACAGTATAATTGCCTGGATTATTAGCACTGATGCTTTGTGTGGTCTCGCCCGTTGACCACAGATAACTCGTCCCCGAAGAAGCAGTAAGTGTAGTGCCTATTCCGCTGCAAATAACGGTGTTGCCTGAGATAGAAACATCGCTTGCCTGATTTTGGATAACATTGACGGCAGAACTTCCAGAACAACCGTTAGAAGTGGTTGCTGTTACAGAATAAGTTCCTTCGGCATTGACATTGATGGACGGTGTGGTTGCTCCCGTTGACCACAGATAACTGTCTCCACCTGTTGCTGTAAGAGTGGTGTAATTTCCCGTACAGAAAGTGGTATTACCTAAGATGGTTGGATTGCCAAAAGAGACAACTTCCACGGTATCATTAGCGGTGCAGCCATAGATGGTGCGAACAGTGGCAATATAGGTGCCCGGTTGACTGACTGTTATACTTCGTTGAGCTGATCCTGTGTTCCACGAATAATAAGTTCCGCCATTTGCTGTGAGGGTGGTGCTGTGATTGTTGCATAAAACCGTACTGCCTGTGATGGAAGCTTCCGCTGCTGGATATAATGTCATCTGCTTGCTACGAGCAATGGAACATCCGTAATTATCTGTTACGGTAACTGTATAATTGGCATCATCTGCAATTTGAATACTACTGGAAGTTGCTCCCGTACTCCATACATACTGATATTGGGAGGCATCGGCTGATGTTGGGGTTATACTATAGGAGATTGTATCACCCGAGCAAAGAGTGTTGCTGCTGGCAACCACCTCTCCACTTAATGAACATTGCACTGTGTTGAAAGTTTTGTCTGCTCCACGATAGGTGACACCATCTTTCTGCACAAAGAAACGATAAGTATATTGGGTGCCACCTTGCAAGCCACTTACATTATATGATACGGGACCTTCTCCTGTAGTATGAACGGTGGTGTAGTCGCTCTCGCTGCTCATTTTATATTCAAATCCGTGTGTATCTACATCATACAGCATTTTGAAGTTTCCCTTCAGAGTGGCGGTAGTGCTGGCTATATTCTCAGCATCCATAGTGGTGACATTTCCAAACACTGGATAACCCTGATTGATATTTGGGGTGACATCCATCACAAAAACAACACTGTCCGTATTGAGTATTACTGGAAATGAAGAAGATTTCATCTGTGCCTCTGTCTTGGCAGTGCCGCCACCATCTCCTCCACAAGTGTTGAGGTAATGACAGTTGGTGATAGAGACACTGATTGTAGAGTATTGAGATGCATAAGTAAAATCTGCATCACGAATGCAACTATATGCCAGAATTCCTCGTCGTGTCCCAGAACTTGAAAGTAAACCAGCATTATAACTATTAAAAAAATTTAGATGTATTGTAGGTCTATAAATGACGAGTACACCATATTGATTTTCTGCTTGAGAAGCTGTCGCATGTAAGGATGCGAGTCCCACAATACCACCTACTGTATTGCCAGATATTTCGCCTGTATTATACGTATTACGAACATTTATTGTTGCTGTTTTGTCTTGCCTGAAAGTATGGATACTTTTTTCTAAAGAGCCAATTATACCACCTGCATTATGTGAAGATGTAATGTCTCCAGTATTATAACAACCATTAATAATATCCGAATCGGGATCAGAATAGGAAGCAACTATACCACCTGCACTTGCGGAAAGATTGTTTTGAGTGATAGCATTCACATCCCCGTGATTATAACAATTTGAAATCATTGAAATTGCTGACGGGACACATCCGCAAATGCCTCCTGCCCAGGATCCACCTGAAATAGAAGAGGATGAAGAAGATGAAGAGGATGAAGAAACTATATCCCCTGTGTTATAACAATTTGACATTGTCTGACTGTGTGCATATCCACATATACCTCCAGAATAGGAATATGGATAGGAAGAAGAAATAGAGGAGGATATATTTCCAGCGTTGTAACAATTTGAAAATGTTGTAGATTCTGCACTTCCACAAATGCCTCCAGTGTAAATGTAATGAGTATTATTGGCAGATAGAGAAGAGAACACGTTGGATGTGTTGTAACAATTTGAAAATGTAGATGAAAAGGTATATCCGCAAATTCCACCACAATAAGTATTCGTGGAAGAATTTGTCAATAGTCTAATTTGTCCGCCAATTCCCAAGTTTTCGACAGAAGCATTTTTTGCATATCCAAATAGTCCGAAATATTGAAGCGTAGAGGAAGTCATATAAAGTGTTACCAAGTGGTTGTCGCCATCAAAATGGCCGCCAAAGTAATAGGTTGCATTCAGGCCAATAGGTTGCCAAGGATTAATACTGTCAATTTGAACATTGGTGGTAAGTTTGAAATAGGTGTTGTCATAATGAGTTACGCCTCCGTTAACCGTTTCGGCGAGATAGGCCAACTGCTGGGCATTCTCAATTAAGTATGGGCTGTTTTGAGTACCTTGTCCCTGGGTCCAAATTTCAGAGGTGCCATCCCAGATGGAAACGGATTGGGCATACATGCTAATAGGTAGATAAACCAATGCCATCAAAACCATAGAAAAGAATTTATTTCTCATTGTTTCCTCCTTCCTTTTCGTACCATTCGTTCAAAAGATTTCGCAACTCGTATAAGCGGGCATTAATATTTTTCTTGTTATCTTCCTTTTCATAAAAACCACGTATTAATTTAAATTCTGATTTTTTATTAATAGTAAGAGGCAATGAACTTGTTGGATAAGGCAAATCCTCATCTTTCTTTAAGCTGGCTAAAAATAGAATAGCTAAATCAAGGCAACGATGAATAGGTAATTCTTCGCTTTGTCTACTCCATCGTTCATTGGGACGACGCCAAATTTTTAAAGAAATGTGATCATCATCCCAAGATGCTTGCCCAATAGACAAAGCTTTGGCGTCAGTGTGCTCAAAATAAAGCCCATCAATTTTATCATAGTCATTTACTGAAACTATGGGGCTGTGTTTTAAATGTTTTGGTGATTCCATAATTTTTTTTTTTTTATGTTTGAATTGAAAGTTTTGTTGTGATTGTTAACAGTTTGATCTTTTGATTTTTGAGCATAAAAAAACCGCGATCATTCTGTTGCGACCGAGGTTCTGGACTACCTATGCTACAAACAAGAAAGCTCGCGGAAATACCACGAGCGTTTCTGCTTTCTTGTGTAGCCAATTTTGCGAAATGGTCCAGATTTCGGTCAGCCAAAGAAAAGCGAAAACGCTTATAATAAATATGTCAATGTTTTAGTGTTTTATCTTTTTTATAGGCGGAAACATTAGGTTGATAACTATAATAATGTACCCAAAATTGGGACTGCAATAATACGAAATTATTCTGAAAGATCAGGTAGTGAAGTACGGATTGATTTTCAGTACTTTCGTATTTATGGATTTCGTTGACGAAAACAGTTTATGCGAAATCCTAACGAAATAATCGTATCTAAACCGTAGTAAGTGTTGGGGCTGGATATTGTTCGTCCGCCTTCCTTTTGAACTGTTCGGGAAATCCGAACAGTTGCAATGAAACCTCACATAAGCGTAGCGGGCAAGAAGAAATTGGAGAACGAGAACGGATTTATGTTGAAAAAATGTATTTTTGCCGGCAGATATAAGTCAGGATTTGGGTTGGAGAAATCGAGTTGTGCAAAAGTCCTCGCCCGCGAGCTCCA
>JAZRVS010000004.1:0-14329 GCA_045599365.1 Bacteroidales bacterium | reverse complement strand
CGCATACGAAGGCTTGGATTATTCATCGTTCTACGTGATTCGTGAAACAAAAGTTGATAATTTCACCTTTATAGATACGTTGACAACTCTGCCATCATCTGTAACATCTTATTCAGCAGAATATCCAGGTGTTGGAAAGAGTTTGTATTATGTTGGTATAAAGTTGCCTCAGGTTGTCAATCCCAAAGATTTCTTGAAGGCCGAATCGGGACCTTTTGCAATAGCAATCTCGAACATTGCAGAAGTAGAAAACGAAGAAGAAACCGCAGTTGCAGACGTTGAAGAATCCTCTGTTGTGGTGTATGCAGTTGAACATACAATTTATGTGAAGAATGCAGAAGGGAAAGAAATAACGATTTATGATAATACTAGTAGGGGGATATTTCATACCCCTATAAGCAATGGTAATGACGTGAAAGAATATTTCGTAGAAACAATTGGAGTCTATCACGTTTTGGTCGGTAACACGGCATATTCGGTAGTTGTGAAATAGAATAATTTTGAAATAATTTAAGCATGAGTTTGTTGTACAAAAACTATATAAACAAGTCGTTTGGTTTATCTACGCAGAGTATTGACAAAATAATAGAAGAAGAAGAAGTATTGTTTGACAGCTGGAAGTTTTCTAGTGAGCAAAAAATAAAGATTCGACTTTCGGTGGAAGCTGCGCTTGTGGCATGGATGGAGAATGTAACAGAAGCAGGTGATTGTCGATTTACAATTACTAGCATTTTTAATCAAAGAGAACTTCGTATAGAATTGCCTGGTTCAATGTTTAATCCGTTAGATTCTACAGATGATTTTTATTCTCGATTGTTCAACGAGATGTCAAATCATTCAATGGTGTTCAGTTATCATTATAGCAAAGGGAAAAACTCGCTATCAATGAAGCTTCCTCGTATGACAATGAGCCAAACGCAACAAATATTGTTGGCTGTGCTTTTTTCTCTCATTACATACGGAATATTGTCTTTTTTCTCTACTGATGTTATGCAGATGGTTTCCAATGACATTATTGGACCTTTCTTCAATCTCTTAATGGGGCTTTTGTCGATGGTTGCAATACTTATGCTTGTGTTTTCAATGATGGCGGGTATTTGTAATATGGGCGATGCCAGTACTGTGAAGCGGCAAGGCGCAATGATGTTCAAACAATTTGCGGGACGAAATTTTCAAGTCTTGCTTTTTGCATTGATATCTGCACCATTTTTCTTCTCTGTGCTTGATATGTCGTCGGGCGTAGATATGTCTATTTTTAAGGGTGTGTACGACATTATAATCAATTCTATACCAACCAATATTATAGAACCATTTCAAACGAAGAATTCTTTGCAAGCGGTTATTTTAGGAGCATTGGTTGGCTCTTTTTTGTTGCTGATAAAGGATAAGACCGAGGATTTGATAAAGGTTGTCAGTCAAACAAACATATTGGTTATGTCAATGATTACTCGTCTTTGTCAGCTTATGCCCCTTATTATATATTTGAGTATTACGCAATTATTGTGTAAGGGAGTACTCAGTAATTTTATGAGTGTTTGGAAAATGTTCTTGTATATAGCAGCGTTTGCAGCACTTGGAGCTATATTGTCAATGGTGTATATTGGCTTTAAATTACATATTTCTCCGCTGAAACTCCTAAAAAGTTCAGCTCCAGTTGGTCTTACTGGTTTTCTAACCGTATCGTCGGTAGCATGTATTCCACAGATATATGAGCTTTGTGAAAAAAAGTATGGTGTAAGTCGCAGTTTTATAGATGTGACGTTGCCAATACAACAGGTTGTTTATAAACCATCTCTTGGTCTTGCTCTTGTCGCTATAAGTTGCTATTTGTGTGAATCGTATGGTATGATGATAACCATTCCACAGTATGTTACACTTGCTGTTGTTATTTTCCTTTTGGCTATAGCACGTCCTCCAATTCCAGGTGGATTACTCACAATTCTTGCACCATTATTTGCATTTTTAAATTTGCCAGCGGAGGCAGTTGCAGTACCAATTGCTTTGAATTATATCATTGATATGTTTGTGGCAGGTGCAAAATTAGTTGTGGCTCCAATGGAGATTGTATTGGTGGAATCGGAGTGCAAGAAGTTGAATGTTCATTCGTGCAAATCCGAGAGTAAATAACTCACGTTAATTAAAGATATATAAGGGAACAATATATAAGATGGCAGCACAATCATTTGCAGTTAGGTGTCAGTAGTCAGTTTTCTGTTTGACTTTCGTAATGGTAAGTTGGTCTCACAAAGAGATTCGTCTGACAACTGATAACTAGTAGTTGACAACTTTTGTAGTCACGCCGGGAATCGAACCCGAATCAAAAGTTTAGGAAACTTCTATTCTATCCATTGAACTACGAGACCAACATTATTCTACCTCGCGAAGTTCGAATTCAATATTTAATAATTTTGAAAAACGCATTCCCGATTCCATCATATCGGTATCTTCTGAATGATATTTCCAAATTACTTGTACGAATACGTTATCATTCAATTTTTCAAGTAGAACAAGAATTTTTGCGATTTGTTTTGCTGATGAGGTATTGAAATACTCCATAAAGAACTCAAAGTCAATATCTTGAGATGCTTCTGGTGTGAATTGTTCTATCCAATCAAAAATTGGTCGATAGAAAGCAATAGAATCTTCAGGCAACGAACGTCCCGAAATAGAAAATTTGTTCTGTTCTGCATCTAAAATAACTTCTGGAGTTTCTTCTGTCGCTTCTAAATATAATCGTTCCATTAGATAGTTACTTGCATTAAAATAAATGAAATAGAGTCGTTTATGGGAGTTACATTATATGTAATTTTATGACCACTTTTTATTCGTAAATCAATCAAGCCAAGACCAGCTTCTTTGCTATTATCAATGTCAAAATTAAGCAGACTTTGGGTATAGAAACAGCTCAATTCGTCATCGGTCATTGAATTAAGATGCTCAACCTTTGTTATAACTTTTTGCAAGTCTTCTTTGTAAATGTAGTTTCCTGCATTTAGTGTAAATTCGTTTTTGTCTTGCGAAATAAAGAAGATTACTGGACTTCCGCCTGCTTTTTCATTGTCAATTTTTGCTCCGTGTTTCACAACATTTTGCAACATCTCAACCATCGAATTGTACATTTTCTTCTTACGATCCAATCCTCCAAATGCTTGTTCGTCTATTAACGACAAAATATCCATTAAGCTTTTCTGATTGAGACCGCCATTAAAAATGAGCATGATGTTTTTTTGCAAGATGAACTTATGCAATGCTACAATATCTTGAATTTCAATAAATTCAATAGGACAATCGTCTAGTTTTTGAGAAATAGAAGTATTCATATAGAAGTATGAAACCTCGTCGTCAAGTGGCTCAAATGTATAGAACAATTTATTTCCAGATTTTCGAGCCATTTCTATCAGACCTAATCCTGCACCTCCTTTATTAGAAATACTGCCATCTTCCAACACTTGTTTGTAGTAGTCTTTCAACTCGTCTTTATTCAAACTATTGACTTTTTCCAATAGGCTGGTTAAATGAGGAATAGCAGATTTTTCAACCACATTGCCCGATGTCATTTGGTATGATTTTTCTTTGTTGCATATAACAAACATACCATTCCTATCAGAAGGAACATTGGTCTTGTTGTCTATGAATTGGTGACGTGTGATGTTTTGTAAACATTCTACCATAATAGAGAACACACGTTTCCTTAACTTTGAAGATTCACCTACGGAGTCCAGATTATTTTCAGTCAAAGCAATGATGCTATCGGTGATAGTTTGCGTAAATATTCCCCGATATACATACACCAAATCTTCTCGCTGAAGCCCCTCAAATAGGGTTAATTCACTGATTTGTCCGTTTATTTTTTCAATCTCCATTGATAGATAACAAGCCTAACAATGCGAAGTTACTTTAATTTTTTGATAAAACAATAGAAAACACTTCTAAATTTCTTTTTTTACATTGAATGATATTTACTACCTTCGCTAAAATTTTGATTGTTAAATAACAATGTTTTAAAGAATAGTTCGTTATTGCCGTATGTCTATGAAACCGATATTTCCCATATTGTTGTTCATCTCAATCATTATGCTTTTCTATTCGTGTAAAAAAGATTTGTATTCTAATTCTCAATCCGATGTGGTTTCTTTTTCTGAGGACACAATTCGTTTTGATACAATTTTCACAGAAAAAGGTAGTATTACACAATATTTCCTCATTAAAAATAACCAAGAAGGAATTATAAAAATCAATAAGGTTTACCTTGAAAATGGTTCAAAATCAGAATTTTACATAAATGTAAATGGAATACAAGGTCCCATCGTGGAAAATATTGAAATTGAACCAGATGATAGTGTTTTTGTGTTTGTTCAGACAAAACTCCATGAACAAAATGTTGATACCTTGCTGTTTCACGAAGATAAGATTGTAGTTGATTATAATTCTCGTCAAGATGCTGTGGTTGTTACTGCGTGGGGACAAGATGTGGTGAACTATAAGGGGGCAACAATTGCGACAACAACATTTACGTCAAACAAGCCCTATGTTATTTATGATTCATTGGTTGTTGCTGAAAATGAAACTCTTACTATTGAAGCTGGGGCTAAAATATATTTACATTTTAATGCAAATATTATTGTTCGTGGTTCATTGAAAATACTTGGTACAGGCGAAAATCCAGTATGTTTTTCGTCTGATAGGTTGGAAGAAACATATCAATTGCTACCAGGACAATGGGGTAGTATCATTTTTGAATCAACGAGTTCGGGCAATGAAATTTCTTATGCAAAAATTTTCAACGGAGTGAATGGCTTATTGTTCAAGGGCGTAGAAAAACAAATTGATTGCGCTCTTCAAAATTCACAAATTTCAAATATGTCGGGTTATGGTATATATGCTCAAAATGCGCATATTGACAGTTACAATTGCGTATTTGTTAATTGCGAGTACAATATCATAAACATTTTGGGTGGCTGGTTTAATTCCGTACATAATACAATTTCAAATGCAGGAACACCAAGTGGTCGAAAATACTATCCTTCGGTTCAGATAAAGGATTATGAAGATAATGAGATAGTTACATACGTTGAACAAGCCTATTTCTTTAATTCAATTGTGGTAGGGACTATGTCCAACGAAATTGAAATGTTTGCTAAAAATGGTGATAATTCAATGCCATGTTTAATTAAGAATTGTTTGCTTCGCGATACGTACACTAAGGCTGATAGTGCATATTACAAGGATAATGTTTATTACGATAAGGAACAAAATTTATTTGCTTCATCAGAGTCGTTTAAACTTGATACTCTTTCGCAAGCAATGAATATAGGAAATTTGGAATACGCTAATCTACATACAATCGATTTAATGAATCATTCTCGCATTGCAGACGGAAAGCCAGATGTGGGCGCTATGGAATATTTTTATGAACCAAAAAAAGAAGAATAGTTATATAACACGTTTATTCAATTGTATTGCAACCAATATTTTGGTTGTATTGGTCGCTTTTTCATCGTATGCTCAACCAACGCCAGATTTTCTTTTTATGTCGTATAATGTTGAAAATCTGTTTGATACGATAGACAATCCGAATAAAAATGACAATGAGTTTTTACCTACGTCTAACAGAAATTGGAATTCTTATCGTTACAAGAAAAAGTTGACGAATTTGTCAAAAGTTATTATTGCTGTCACCGAAAATTGGCATAGTCCCGATGTAATAGGTCTTTGTGAAATAGAAAACGATACGTGTTTGAATGACTTGATTCAGAGGACTAATCTATACAAACTACACTATAAATACATCCATTACGAATCGGAAGATCCACGAGGAATAGACGTTGCTTTGTTGTATAACGAAGAAACATTTGTTCCTATGTCTCATTGTCCAATGCGCGTGATTTTCGATGATAGTACGCGCAAGACGCGAGATATTTTGTATGTCAAGGGCATGGTGAAGGCTACGCGAGATACAGTTCATATTTTTCAATGTCACTTTCCTTCTCGTCGCGGAGGAAAAGATGAAAGTGAGATATTTAGAATGACAGCCGCTTCATTTGTGAGAGAGAAAATAGATAGTTTATTCACCGAAAATCCGTTTGCAAAAATTATTGTGGCAGGAGATTTTAATGATTATCCAACAGATAAGAGTATTGTTGAAGGTTTGCAAGCAAAGAAGGAAGGTTCCGTATGTGAACAATGTATGATTAACTTGGATGACAAAAATGCCGAGGGTACGCATAAATTTCAAGGAGAGTGGGGATTCCTTGATCAAGCAATGGTAAGTAATGGTTTTGTCCGCGATTACGAGACTCTGTTTACAGTTTTTCAAAATGAATTTTTACTCCAGAAAAGCGAAAAAACAAGCGAAACAAGTCCACGACGAATGTATGCTGGAACTTTTTATAAAGGTGGAATAAGCGACCATTTACCGATAGTCGTTTCTTTCAAAAAAAGAAAGCAAGAAATGAGAGATAAGAATTGAGAATTAAGAGTTAAGAGATAAGAATTAAGAGATAAGAATTAATCACTAATCACTATTTAACCACTTCTTGTTGTAAAAATTCAACTAAATCTTTACCCATTTTTTCTTGTTGTGCAGCGCAAGGGTGCCAATCAGCTCCAGTACCCGATACGGTTTTGAAATCGAATCGGTAGCAAGGATGAGTTGGAGTATTGTAGTCTGTTTGAATTTTGTCAAGAATAGTTGTAATAGTTGTGAGCGCGTCACCTTGTAACATACAACCAGTAAGAAGTATAAGTTTCGTATTTGGATAGTGAGATATTACTTTGTCAAGTAAGTTTCGATATGCTGTTTCGTACGCGGTTTCATCAAATGACGACATTTCCCATGTGTCGTTTGTCCCCAAGTTTATAAATACAATGTCGGCAGTGTATTTTGAAAAATCCCAATTGTCAGAACTTCCAATCCATTGCTTTTCATACGATTCAATCATTGTTGGAATATCAGTTTGATTACCATAATTTCTGTATAATCCTATACCAGAACGGGCAACAACCATATAGTCGGCATTGAACGCTGTTGCAGTGTGGTATGCAAATGAATGACAGAAATTTGACGTAGAATCTTGGAATGGAGAACGGTCAGTTACTTCTGTTCCATATCCACAAGTAATTGAATTTCCGATGAATTCAAATTTAAGTGTTTTTGCTTCTGGTTTAGTTAATTGTGCATCTTTGTCAATGACAAAACCATAGAATTTAGGTAATTTATAAATTCCTTCCGAAGCTAATGTAATAGTTGCTTTATGTTTTCCAGACTCTAAATTTTTCGCTAAACAGAAAATGCTACGAGATGCGTTCCCGCTTACCCAATTCGCTTTTGAACGAACATTCAATTTATATGGTTCTTGGTCATCAACTTGTATCCAATAATACACATCTTTCGTCGCACTTAAGTCGGCGCAAATGCTTGTTCCTGTAAATTCAGTTGATATGTAACTACCAGGGAAAAACAATGTTGCATAGTTTGAAGAAATATCAAGGCGACCACCAAATGCCATATTGTCAGCGTTAAAACTAATAGTTGATGCTTCAACAATGATTTTTATAGAGTCTTTTAGTTCAGGACGAGGAATACTAAAAATTTTAGCCCACGTCTCACCTTCTTTCAAACCAGTAATAACATTTCCTTCGGCTTTTGCAATCGTTGGATCTGCAATCTCCCATTCATACGATTTATCATCGGCATTTTCAGGTAGAATAGTAATCGTTACTTCTTTACTTCCCAAAAGATTTATTTGAATTTCCTCTTCTTCGCAAGCAATGTTTTTTATAACTGATGGGTCGTCTTTGTCTTCTTTACAATTGGTAAAAAATAACAAAGAAATAGAAGCAATCAGTATTGTGATGATACAACGTTTCATATTGTTGTGTATTAGAAAATGAATAACCTTTTAATTTTCTTTTTCGTTTCAGTTAGTTTGACAAAAATATAAAAAAAATGCAATGAAGAGAGTTTTGAAAAATTTTTTCAATTGATAAATTGTTAGTTTTGTAAAAAATAAGAGTGTAACGTATGAATAAAAAAGGAAAAAATAACAAACAATTCGTTGTAATAGTTGCTATTATACTTGCGATAGTAATTGGATTATATGGATATTTATCCATTTTTGGTAAGTCTTTATCTCTTGGAATAGCAGAGAAAGCCGATTTTACAATCGCAACAGGTAGTACAACAACAGAAATATTACAAAACTTAGAAACAGAATATGCTCACTCGTATTCGTTGGGATTTCAATTAACCGCAAAATTACTGAGTCTTGATAGCCACATAAATCCAGGTCTATATGAATTGACAGAGGGAATGTCAAATTTTGATTTGGTAAGACTTTTCCGTTCTGGCAAGCGTAAAACGGTTCGATTGACCATAAAATTCGCTCGTCATTATGAAGATGTGTTGAGTCTTGTTGCTGAGAAATTAGAGGCAACTTATGATGATTTATTAGAGTTAACAAATAATCGTCAATATATGGATTCAATCGGTTTTGATAAAGCAAATACAATTTGTTTGTTTTTGCCCGACACGTATGAATTTTATTGGAACACATCGGCACACCAATTTTTAGATAGAATGGCTAAAGAATACAGAACTTTTTGGAATGAATCACGGGTACAAAAAGCCACACGAATTGATTTAACTCCGCAAGAAGTGATGACTATGGCATCAATTATTGATCAAGAGACACAACACAATGACGAAAAACCAAAAATTGCTGGTGTTTATATGAATCGCTTAAAAGGTTCTGCAACTGCGGGCAAACTTCAAGCCGATCCAACAATAAAATTTGCTCTTAATGATTTTGAAATTAAACGAGTGCGAAAAGGTCATATAGAAAGAGCTCAAACCTCTCCATATAGTACGTATGAATATGCAGGTCTACCTCCAGGACCTATTTGTACTCCTTCAAAAGCTGGCATAGAGGCGGTGCTGAATTACGAACATCATAACTTTTATTACTTTTGTGCGCAACCAAATTATTCAGGATATAGCAACTTCTCGGCCACATTTAGTCAACATTTGAATTACGCCCGAGAATACCAACGCTGGTTGACACAAGAAGGTTATTAGAATTACGAAAAAATGAGAACGATAGAATTGCTTTCTCCTGCTAAAAATTTGCAAATAGGTATTGCTGCTATTAACCATGGAGCTGATGCTGTTTATATTGGCGCTCCTGCCTTTGGCGCTCGCTCTTCTGCTGCAAATTCTTTAGAGGATATTGCTGCGTTAATTCAATATGCTCATCTGTTTAAAGTAAAGGTTTATGTAACGCTCAATACAATATTGTATGATAATGAAATAAATAAAGCGGTAGAACTTGCACATCAATTGTATCATATTGGCGCAGATGCGTTGATTATACAAGATGTAGGTTTGCTCGAATGCGATTTACCTCCAATACCATTGCACGCAAGTACTCAATTGAATAATAGAACTCCAGAAAAAGTTTCTTTTTTAGAAAAGGTTGGTTTCTCGCAGGTTGTCCTTGCAAGAGAGTTGAATCTCAATCAAATACGCGAAATAAGAAATAAGACATCTGTTCCATTGGAATATTTTATTCATGGTGCATTGTGCGTTTGCTATAGTGGACAATGCTATATGAGCGAGTTTGCTACTGGACGAAGTGGAAATCGTGGCGAATGCGCACAAATGTGTCGGCATAAATATACATTGAAGGGTTTGGACGAAGAAAGAGAGGGCTATTTTTTGTCAACAAAAGACTTGAGTTTGGGAGAACACATAGCAGATTTAATTGATGCGGGCATCTCAAGTTTCAAAATTGAAGGTCGATTGAAGGATGTTGACTATGTAAAAAATGTAACTGCCTATTTTAGAAAAAAGATAGATGATATTATAGCAACAAATCACGATTTACAAAGAAGCTCTCGTGGAGTCTCTATACCAAATTTTACTCCAAATATTTATAAAACGTTTAGTCGAGGTTATACATCGTATTATATTGATAGACAACGAAATGAAATTGCAAATACTCGTTCTCCAAAATCACAAGGAGAGTATATTGGGAAAACGATAGATACGCAGAATTTAAGAATTCTTCAGCGAGGAAAAAATGCCATTACAATTAAAACGAATGAGCCTTTGCATAATGGCGATGGGTTGTGTTTTTATGATTCAAATGGTGAATTGACGGGCATTCAGGTCAATGCTGTTCAAAAAGAACAAAATGTTTCTGTGGTAACTATCAATAAAAATGTTGCTGTTCCTGCAAATACAGATATTTGGAGAAATTATGATATAGATTTTCAGCGAAAGTTAGAAAAAAGCAACGGATTGCGAAAAATACCTGTTGTTGCTTATTTTAAAACAAATGAAACGTCGTATTTTATAACACTTGAAATAGAAGACGGAACGAGCTCTACAGTTGTTCAAAATTTCGTGGAAATTGTCAAAAACCAACAAAAACAACGAGATTGTATTGCAAGTCAAATAGCGAAATTGGGAGATACAAATTTTGTTCTCAAAGAAATTCAATTTGAAAACTCTCTATTGCCTTTTTTGCCCGTTTCGGAGATAAATGAACAACGACGAAAAGTGAGTGAAGAGTTGACGAAAAAACTCTCTTCGAGCAAGGTACAAGAACAACTTTTGGTAAAGAATAACGAACCATATCCAATGACGGAGCCATTGGATTTTAGGTTGAATGTTGCTAATGAAAAAGCAAGGCAATTTTTTGCTCGTCATTGCGTTGAAATCCAGCAATTTGCGTTTGAGAAAGAACATAGATTAAATGTGCCTCTTATGACAACAAAATATTGTATTCGATATCAACTGAGAGCTTGTAAAAAAGGTAATGCGGAACCTCTTTATCTTTCCGATAAAACGCATAAATTTCGTGTGGAATTTGACTGTAATAAATGTGAAATGAATATTTTTTCTACTAATGAATAAAGCCTTATTGCAACGATTTTTGACGTATGTGTCAATTGAAACAACGCCTAACGAAAACTCTAGTAATCAGCCAAGTACGAGTTGTCAATTAAATTTATTGATGAAGCTTAAAGAAGAGTTGTTAGAACTTGGCATTTGTGCGGATTTGGATTCTTTCGGTTACGTGATGGCAACTATACCATCGAATTGCAATGAAACAATTCCAACGGTTGCTTTTATTGCTCACGTTGACACGTCTCCCGATGCTTCGGGGAAAGATATACATCCGAATATCGTTGAAAATTACGATGGGAAGGATATTGTTCTTAATGAAAATGAACAAATTATTTTGAGTCCAGCGGAATTTCCAGAATTGAAACAATATGTTGGGCAAACTATTATAACCACCGATGGGACAACGCTCCTTGGCGCTGATGATAAAGCTGGCGTTGCTGAAATAATGGAATTTGCAAAGTTTGTTGTTGAACATCCAGATTATAAGCATGGAGAAATAAAAATTGCATTTACTCCTGACGAAGAAATTGGTCGCGGTGTTGCAAAATTTGATGTAAGAAAATTTGGCGCAACGTATGCTTATACTCTTGATGGCGGTGAAATAGGTGAGTTGGAGTATGAAAATTTTAATGCTGCAGCAGCAAAAATTTTTGTTTCTGGTAAAAACATTCATCCAGGATCAGCAAAAGGGAAAATGATTAATTCTCAATTGGTCGCAGTGGAATTATTGTCGTTGTTGCCAAAAAAACAGCGTCCAGAAACAACCGAAAAATATCAAGGATTTTTCCACGTAACCGATGTGTGTGGTTCGGTGGAACGAACAGAAATTCAATTGATTATACGAGATCACGACCAAAAGAAATTTGAGAAAAAACAAGCATTGTTGAGAGATATTGTTAAAAAAATCAATGATAAATATGGCGAAGTTGTACAATTAGAAATACATCATCAGTATTCCAATATGAAACAACAAATACTTCCTCATTTTCAAATTGTTGCAATTGCAAAAACCGCTATGGAAATGGCAGGAATAAAGCCAAAAATTCAACCAATTCGTGGCGGAACCGATGGTGCGAATTTGTCATTTATGGGATTGCCTTGCCCAAATATATTTACTGGTGGACACAATTTTCATGGTCGGTTTGAATATATTCCTTTAGAAAGTATGAAAAAGGCAGTTGAGGTGATGAAAAATATAATTACTTTGTTTACAAAAACAACAAAAAAATGCTAACTCCAATAAAGAAATCTAATGCCATCCGATGGCTTGTAATTGGATTGTTGTTGGCTGTATCTGTCGGAATTGTCGTTGGAATTCAACTGTATAATGTATGTTTTCGTCCTCAAATAAAAGAAGTAAAAAAGAAAATAGTTCCAGAGCAAGATTGCGATTGTAAATCAACATTTACGTATAAACCGAATGTAATCTATGGCATTGATATATCGAAGTATCAAGAAGTTGATTGGAAATGTTTGTCAAAAAAGGAGAAAATTTCGTTTGTATATGTGCGAGCAAGTTACGGGAAAGACAATGTTGAACCAAAGGTTGCCGACCACGTGAAAAATGCCGATAAATTCGGATTCCCAGTAGGGTTGTATCATTTCTTTGTGTATAATCACAATGTGAAAGACCAGTTCCGTAATTTCGATACAATCTATTCAAAATATAAAACATCACTTATCCCTGTCTTAGACATTGAAGAACACGGAATGCCTAAAAAGTACACTAGGATAAAAGGATTTCAGCAGAAATTGAGAGATTCACTTAATATATTTATGGAACTATTTGCAGAAAAACACCCTAACAATCCTAACCCAATAATTTATTCGGGGCAAACATTTTATAGTCATTATTTATATCAAAACTTTAATGATTATAAAACATGGATTGCAAATTATAGAGACAAACCACAGACGGACGAAACCAAGAATTATTGTATTTGGCAATTTTCAGATTCAAAACAACTATGTGGCATTAACGGAAATGTTGATATGGATGTTTTGAATGATGAGATTTCAATTGAAATGTTGTTGAAATAACTTTGTTTTTTGACCAAATTAATTCCATAGACATTAACCATTGGTAGAGACACACAAACAAATCCGTATTCCCAGAGGAAATAACATTGCGGAGTGTTTGTTAAAAAAGTCATTTTTTTTGGTTTGATTTAATATCGTGTAATTCGTGGGGAAATTGCTATATTTGCTATATTATATTCAAGGAATATATGTCGTGAATAGGTACGCAAATAACGGGTAAAATTGGTTAGACTATGAAACAAAAAATGCTTGTATTAATAGGTCTGTTGCTTATTGCAGCAATAACTACCAATGCACAAAGCGGTTTGGTCAGTTCTGGAGGCGAGGCAACAGGCGAAGGATTGGTAAGTTTCTCGGTCGGTCAGGTGGCATTTATGTCAGCGTCGGGCGAGGGCGGAAGTGTTTTGCAGGGCGTTCAGCAGGCGTATGTGATTCAGCCAGAAACGGGTATAGAGATTACGGAAATTCAGCTGACGGTGTATCCGAATCCAACACCCAACGTTTTGAACCTTCGTGTTGACGGCGACTATCAAAACGTATCGTACACGCTGTACAACAATGTTTCGGGTTCGCTCGCAAAAGGGAATGTAAACGGCAACGAGGCTCAAATACAAATGGGTTCGTTCGTGGCAGGCGTGTATTTTCTTGAAGTGAAGACCAACGGAAAATCGGTGAAACGTTTCAAGATTGTTAAAAATGAATAATGATTTGAAATTTAAATAATGTGTAATATGAGAAAATTTATTACAACAATCGCGATGATGATGGCAATGGCGTTGTCGTTGTTTGCACAGATTCCACAGACTATGAGTTATCAGGCAGTGGTTAGAAACGCCGAAAATGCAATAGTTGCATCGCAGCCAGTTACCATAGATCTGAGCATTTTGCAGGGTTCCGATGAAGGAACAGCGGTTTACACCGAGACGCATAATGCCACGACTAATGCCAATGGCTTGATTACGTTGGAATTAGGTGGAGGGGAAAGTGATGATGATTTTTCTGCAATTGATTGGAGTGCGGGACCATATTTCGTGAAGACTGTTGTCGAAATCGATGGCAAACAGGTTTCGGGTGTTTCTCCAATGTTGGTTGTTCCGTATGCAAAATATGCGGAAATGGCAGGAAATGTTCCAGATATGAGCGATTATGCTAAGAAATCTGATATTCCAGCAGAACCAGATTTGAGCGTATATGCGGAAAAAACAGAATTGGAAGATTATGCAAAAACGAGCGATGTTCCGACAACGGTTGCCGAATTAACTGATGCAGCCGATTATGCAAATGTACAATCTGATTGGTCAGAAACTGATGCGACAAAAGATTCGTATATTCAGAATAAACCAGATTTGAGCGTATATGCGGAAAAAACAGAATTGG
>JAZRVS010000003.1:0-8378 GCA_045599365.1 Bacteroidales bacterium | reverse complement strand
GAATTTAGTAGCAGAAAAATCAAATGACTTCAAAACAGCCAAGAATGATGCGTTGTTTTTGAATTTGAACTCAGAAACGAAATTCAATCCGACATACAATAAAAAAGGTAGTTTAGAAGCAAACCTTGACACATTTGCATTTGCAGGTCAAATTGGTGATGTTACACCAGTTTATTTAGAAAACAATAGTTATCGCATTGCAAAAATTTCAGATATTCGTTTAGGAGCAGACTCTGCAAAAGTTCGACACATACTCATAAATACAGAAAATGCATACAATGTTATTGATAGTTTGAAAACATTAGTTGAAAATGGAGCTGATTTTGCAGCATTAGCAAGCAAACATTCAGCAGATTCTGGTTCTGCTAAAAACGGAGGTATCATAGATTGGTTCAAAGAAGGTCAAATGGTACAATCGTTCCAAGACTCAAGTTTCTTTGGTGAAGTTGGGAAATGTTACATAGCTCCATCACAATATGGAGTACATTTGATTCAAATTTTGGCACAAGGTCAAAAGAGCAAACGTGTACAAGTACAAGTATTCTCAAAATCAATTACATATTCTGAAGCAACTCGAAAAGCTGCATACCAAAAAGCAGTAAAATTTGTCTCAGACAATAGAACAAAGGAACAATTCGAAGCATCTATTGAAGCAGACGAAACACTTAACATGAGAATAGTAAACAATACAGAAGAAAATCAGAGAGTAATACCTGGAATTGACGATTCAAGACAAATTATTCGCTGGGCACACCAAAACAAAAAGGACGAAGGTTTGGTTTCAGAAATATTTAGATGTGGAGATAAATTCGTAATTGCAACTATTGAAAGTGTAGAAAAAGAAGGTGTTATTGCACTTGACAAGGTAAAAGAACAAGTTGAAGAGCGATACAAACAAGAGAAGAAAAAAGAAATGATTTTATCTAATATGACAAACATTTCATCTCTACAAGATGTTGCAAAAGCAAATTCAGTGGAAGTTATGTCTTCAAACAATATTTCATTTGCCTCGCAATCAGCACAAGGAATTGGAATGGAACCAGTTTTGTTTGCAACAATTTCAACTTTGAGCAAAGATGAATTATCCAAACCAATTGCAGGTGAAAGAGGTGTTTACGTAGCTCAAGTAATCAACACTCACAAAGCGGCTAACGAAGTTGAAGCTGAAAATGAAAAAATGGTATTACAACAAAGAGCATCTATAACTTTAACAAACAAAATCTTTGATATATTAGAAGATAAGGCAGAAATTGAAGACCACAGAATAAATTTCAATTAATTGTGGTTCTTTTTCTTGAAAAATTAAAAAATGTGTATTACATTTGCTCAATTAGTTTTTGAAATTTTATAAAGAAAATTTATAGTTATGAAAAAATCACTAATTGCATTGCTTGGAATTCTAGGAATTACAGCTTTCGTAATGACATCATGTGAAGATGATGCAGAATGTATTGACTGTGTTGCAAACGATATCGTAAAAAAAACTGTAGTGATAGGATCTGGAGATAGTACGATAACAATATATCCAGTAATTACACCTGTAAATCACAATTTTTGTGATTCAATGGTGTATCATCCAAAACAAGGTAGTTATGTTGAGCCACACAAAGTTCATTCATGGCAAAAGTTATGTACAATAGACGAAGCACGAGATAGTATTTTAGCAGGGAACGATACAGTTTGTCCTTGTAGAAAGAATATTGACACTATTTGGAATGATGCTAAGAACTCGTTCTTCTATATTGAAAACATCAAAAAATTCCCATACAATAGATTGTACATAAAAACCAATAACGATACTACAAAAATGCGTATCTACACGGACTACAACAACATAGACAACCAGTTTATCGGTGAAGTATCTATGGATACGACAAAAGGATATTATGAATACAATAATACTAGAGCCTTGGCAACTGGCATTTATTCATACATTTTAGTGCTTTACCAAGACAAAATGCATCAAGTACAAATTGGCGACACCATTACAGGTAAGTTCGCAATCATAAGAAATACAAGAATAAGCAATAAAAACTGTAAAGGGCAAGCTGCCGATGATGACGATCAATTATTACACTAAAATTTTTCAATGTAATAGTTTGATTATTAAATAATAAATGTATATTTGCGCGAAAAAAAAACTAAGTATTAGTAATAAAATTATAAAGAAATGACAAAGGCTGATATCGTAAACGAAGTTGCGAAGAAAACAAATGTTGAAAAAGTAATTGTACAAAAAGTTATTGAAACTTCGATGGAAGCAATCAAGAAATCAATGAAAGAAGGTAGTGATGTATATCTTCGTGGATTTGGTAGTTTTGTAGTGAAAAAACGTGCAAAAAAGACTGCTCGTAACATTAAACAAAACACAACTATTGTGATTCCAGAGCACAATGTTCCAACATTCAAACCAGCAAAAACATTCGTTAATGCAGTAAAAAATAACGTTAAATAATTGGAGGATATAATTATGCCAAACGGAAAGAAACATAAACGCCATAAAATGGCTACACACAAGAGAAAAAAACGTCTAAGAAAAAATCGACATAAGAAGAAATAGTTTTTTTCATTTAACTAAACAAATAATCCATTATTGCGTACAGTTAATGTCAGTGTCAATAATGGATTATTTTTAATATACGCTAATGTGTAAACAAATAATTATAAGAGGACGCGAAGACGTAGTTGATATCGCTTTATTATACGATTCAAAATTGATGGAATTGGTCTCAAGTAGCAATTCCATTGAGTTTGCTGTTGGAGATATTTATCTAGCGAAAATAAAGAAAGTAATTCCGTCTCTTAATGCAGTATTTGTTGATTTAGGATACGAACATGCAGCATTTCTACACTACAATGATTTAGGACCGCAATTTGCATCGTTACACCACACATTGCAAAATATCATGAATGGTAAACAACCATCTAAATTTGAAGATTTAGAATTGTTACCAGAAATAGACAAAAACGGTGTTGTTTCTAATATTCTCAAGGCAACAGACCATATTCTTGTTCAGGTTGCAAAAGAACCTATTTCAACAAAAGGGCCAAAACTCACATCGGAAATATCTCTTGCAGGTCGAAATGTTATACTACTACCCTTTTCAAATAAAATATCTATTTCCCAAAAGATAGAATCAAACGATGAAAAGATTAGACTAAGAAAAATAACAAAAACATTAGTTCCAAACAACTATGGAATAATCATTAGGACTGCAGCCGAAGGTTGTAATGTTGAAGTTCTTGAAAAAGAAATATCTGAATTAGTAAAGAAATGGGAAGATATTGTATCCGTTTTGTATCATGCGAAAGGGAAAACCCCATACCTCGTACAACGAGAAGTTGATAGAGTTTCTTCGCTATTGCGAGATGTTTACAACCCATCATTTTCAGATATAATAGTTGACAATAAGGAATTATTTGAAGAAGTTAAATCGTACATCGGATCTATAGCTCCAGAGCAGGAAAAAACAGTGCGTCTATACACTGCTGGTCCTCCAATTTTTGAGCAATATAATGTAGAACGACAAATAAAAAGTTCTTTTGGTAGAGCTGTTCCTGTTAAAAGTGGAGCCTATTTAATAATAGAAAAGACAGAAGCTTTACACGTTATTGACGTAAATAGTGGAAATAGAACAAAAGCAGATAAAGACCAAGAAAGTAACGCAATTGATGTAAATGTAGCATCGGCAATTGAAATAGCACGCCAAATACGATTACGTGATTTAGGTGGTATTGTTATCGTTGACTTTATAGATATGAAGTCAAGCGAAAATAGGACATTACTATATGAAACAATGTGTAATGCGATGGCGGACGATAGAGCAAAACACAATATATTGCCTCTTACAAAATTTGGTTTGATGCAAATCACAAGACAAAGAGTTCGTCCAGAACAAAAAATAAATACGAATGAAATTTGTCCTTCATGTCACGGGACTGGTAAAATAGCACCAAGTGTGAATATTGTTCAAGAAATCGAAAATAAAATATACTACATACGCAATCATACCGACTACAAGACAATCAATGTTTTGTTACATCCATATATTGCTTCACACATCAATAAAGGGCTATTTTCTATTGCCCTTAAATGGAAATTTAAATATGGTTTTAACGTATCAATTGTCCCGACTTACGAGAACACATATCTTCAATATAAATTTGAAACAGATAATAAAGAACCAATAATTTTTTAAAATATGAAAACTAATTGTTACACTAAAATTGTTGTCCTATTATTCTTATTGTTTCCAATAACTATTTTAGCTCAAAAAGACACTTTGAATTACATGGATGCAAATGGGAAAAAACATGGTCATTGGATTCAAAAATATGAAAATGGGAAAGTAAAATTTGAAGGATATTTCAAAAATGATGTTCCTGTAGGACAACTAAAGAAATATCACGAGAATGGAAATTTAAAATACGATATGTATTACAATCCTAAAGATTCTAAAGAGGTTTCAGTAACAATGTATGATATTGCAGGTGATTTATCTGCCCAAGGATTCTATTATGCACAAAAGAAAAATGGAACATGGAAATATTACGGGAATGGTAATAAATTACTATTAGAAGAAAATTATAACCATGGAATGCTTGATGGTCAAAGTATTGTATATTGGCAAACCAAAGACAATCAACCGATGGAAATTAAGAACTGGAAAGACAGTTTAAAACATGGTGATTGGATATGGTTTTACGAAGATGGTAAGATTAGAATGAAAGCTCAATACTCTCAAGACAAACTACAAGGAGAATTTTTGGTTTATTATGCAGACGGGAAAACATCTCTTTCAGGAACGTACTACAACAATGTGCGAGATGGAAAGTGGCAGTATTTTAAAGAAGACGGAAGTGAAAAATTCACGATTGAATACAATAAAGGAAAGATTGTAAATCAAGATGAATACGAGCGAGCTGAAACAAAAATGATTAACGAGGAATATATAGAACAAGAAGGGAAGCATGTTGACCCACAAGATTTCTTAGACAATCCAGAAGCATATATTTTTGGAGAGGAAGCAGTACAAATGCAACAACAAGCGCCAAAAGACAAGAAGAAAAAAGAGAAATCTAAAAAATAGTTTGATACTAAAAAAAAATTAGTATCTTTGCCCCACGAAAAATAAGAAGTAATTAAACAAAAATACAATGAAAGAAGGTCTTCATCCAGAATCGTATCGCTTGGTAGCATTCAAGGATATGTCAAACGAAAAAATATTTATAACACGTTCATGTGCTCCAACGAAAGAAACTATCACTGTTGATGGTGTTGAATATCCAGTAGTTAAATTGGAAATTTCTAGTTATTCACATCCTTTTTATACTGGTAAGATGAAATTTGTTGATACAGCTGGTCGTGTTGATAAATTCCGTAACAAATACAAAGCACATTACGAAAAAATGGCTGCTAATAAATAGGAAATTTGTTTTCATAATATTATTGATTTTTATTAGAAGTAAGTCTCAAGGTTTGAGACTTATTTTTTTTATCATTTTCTATAGTACACAATTATTGATATTTTGTTAGAAGGAATACTTCCCTCCATCTCTTAGTCCTTAATTCCTTAATTCTTCTCTCCTCCGCAGATTTGCAATTGACCGAGAAATTCACCTGCACAAATTTCCAATTTGCTGAATGCAAACATTTTCTTTCCTAAATCTTTCAAACTTGCACCAATTAAGTAAACAACATCGTCAACTATAAGAAATCTGTCGTGCGATTGGCGGAAGATTTGTACTTCTATGGAACGATATTGCTCATTGTGTTTTACAATATCCAACTGCAATTGCTTGGATATTTGAGCTGTGTAGATTGCAGCATTGACGTGTTCTTTCCGCTTGTCAAACATGGTAAGAACCGTGTCGTCTATATAATTATCTATCAATATGATTCTTTGGCTTGCTGAGCGAATTAAATCATTTGCAAATTTGTAGGCATCGAAAATTTGTCCGTTGTAAAAAATTCCTTGAACTGGTGGCTATGATGTTTGTACAAAGAAATCAATTTTTTCAGAATGGTTTTGCAATATTTCTTGATGTTGTTTTACCTGCGACTCTAATTGAATAAAACGCTGGTTAATAGAATATCCACATAACAAATATTGTTTTAGAATTTCATTCGCCCATTTTCTAAAACGCACACCTGCCAATGATTTCACACGATACCCAACCGAGATAATAATATCCAGATTATAGTATTCTATTTGACGAATAATAGAACGACCGTTTTCTATTTGAACTGTTGCATTTTTTGCAACAGTTGAAAGTCTTTCCTGTTCTCCTTCTGAAAAAATGTTTGTTATATGTCTTGATATTACCGACTTGTCTCTGCCAAACAACATTGACAATTGGGATAAACTCAGCCACACGCTTTCCTTTTCAACACGAACATCTAATTTTACCTGTTCATTTGGCTGATAAACAATTATCTCACCTGTACTTGCCGAATGCTTTTCCATATTCACTTCTTTTGATTCGTTATTTGGGGTACAGCAAAGATAGCAAATTAGTGATTAGTTTTTAGTGATTAGTGAATTCTTAACTCTTAATTCTTCTCTCCTCCGTAGTTTTGCAATTGACCGAGAAATTCACCTGCACAGATTTCCAATTTGCTGAATGCAAACATTTTCTTTCCTAAATCTTTCAAACTGGCACCAATTAAGTAAACTACATCGTCAACTATAAGAAATCTGTCGTGCGATTGGCGAAAGATTTGTACATCTATGGAACGATATTGCTCATTGTGTTTTACAATATCCAACTGCAATTGCTTGGATATTTGAGCAGTGTAGATTGTTGCCTCAACTTGTTCATTCCGCTTGTCAAACATGGTAAGAACCGTGTCGTCTATATAATTATCTATCAATATGATTCTTTGGCTTGCTGAGCGAATTAAATCATTTGCAAATTTGTAGGCATCGAAAATTTGTCCGTTGTAAAAGATTCCTTCCTGTTGCGGAAGTGAGTGCTTTACAAAAAATTCTATCTGTTCGGAATGTTGTGTTAAAATAGTTTCATGTGCCTGAAATCGTGTTCCCATTCTATTCTCCAAGTCTAAAATCCGCTGATTCACAATGGCACTTTTCATAACATATTCTTTTAACACCCTATTCGCCCACTGCCTGAACATAGTTCCCCGCAAACTTTTAACTCTATATCCAACAGATATAATAACATCTAAAGAATAGTATGGAACAGGTTTCTTAATTCCATTAACGTGCATAATTTGCACGTTAATACTTTTATCAAGTTCACCCTCAGAAAATATATTGATGATATGCCGCCGAATATTTGATTCTTCTCTATCAAACAACAATACCATTTGATTAACGGATAGCCACACCGTTTCCTGCTCCAAATGGACTTCTAAACTGATTTTCTCATTTACATTGTAGAGAATTATCTCACCTGTTCTTGCCGACTGCTTTTCCATATTCACTTCTTTTGATTCGTTATTTGGGGTACGGCAAAGATAGCAAATTAGTGATTAGTTTTTAGTGATTAGTGAATTCTTAACTCTTAATTCTTCTCTCCTCCGTAGTTTTGCAATTGACCAAGAAATTCACCTGCACAAATTTCCAACTTGCTGAATGCAAACATTTTCTTTCCTAAATCTTTCAAACTTGCACCAATTAAGTAAACTGCATCGTCAACTATAAGAAATCTGTCGTGCGATTGGCGAAAGATTTGTACATCGATGGGACGATATTGCTCGTTGTGTTTTGCAATATCCAACTGCAATTGCTTGGATATTTGAGCTGTGTAGATTGTTGCCTCAACTTGTTCTTTCCGCTTGTCAAACATGGTAAGAACCGTATCATCTATATAATTGTCTATCAATATGATTCTTTGGCTTGCAGAACGAATCAAATCATTTGCAAATTTGTAGGCATCGAAAATTTGTCCGTTGTAAAAAATTCCTTCCTGCGGTGGAAGTGCGTGTTTTACAAAAAATTCTATCTGCTCGGTATGTTGCACGACCGTTTTCTCAAGATGTTCAATGCGATAATTTATAGCATAGCCACGAAGAAGAAATTCTTTTAATGTCTTGGTTGCCCATTGTCGAAAAAGTGTTGCATTTTTAGAAGAAACACGGTAGCCAACAGACAATATTGCATCCAAATTATAATATAATATTTGTCGTGAAACCTTTCTATTCCCTTCTTGTCGAACTACCGAGAAAAACTCGGAGGTTCGATTTTGTTCCAGTTCACCTTCTTTATAAATATTTATTGGTGTCCGATAAAACTTTTTTTTGAGGGCAAAAAATAAGGGCTGATTTCCGTTTTGAACGTCAGCCCTTTGTGTTATTTTTGCTGTGCTAACAAAATTAAAAATAACATGGGCAAAAGTACACATTTTAGCGGACA
>JAZRVS010000002.1:0-3664 GCA_045599365.1 Bacteroidales bacterium | reverse complement strand
ATTGTTCTACAAAGCCATTATAATTTTTTGTAACATCGTTCCACAAACTTGTAGCCGACGCATTTCCAACCAATTTTTGATCCAAAGCACTATTGATTTTTGGTGCATAGGCTCCAACCAACGAATTATAGGTTTTTATCTTTAGATATTTCGTAGCAGCTGTTGAATCGAATGCCGCATCGGATTTTAAAGACGAAGGAACAGATCCATTCAAAATTTCAAGACCATCAACAATAGTCAAATCGGTAATTGCATCAGCAAAAATTGGTTTAGCATCGGCAGCAGCACTTTCAGCAGAACGATTTATAGCAAGCACCAAATCGTTCATTTTACTCGTAATTACTGACGCAGCAGATGGAGCAAAACGCTCAATATACTCCATTCCAGCCATTATTTTTTCTGCTTCATCTGGCAAAGGAATTTTCACAGTTGGATCGCCATAATAACCATTTTTTAACGACAACATTGCCATTGATGAATCGGTACCAACATTCAAAGCTGTTTTTAACCCTTTCACAATATCAGCCGTTGACAAATCGCCATCAGATTCCAAAATATCCTCGCACGATGCAAACGCAAACAACGAAGCAACTAAGAGAACGCCATATTTTTTCATACATCAAATTTTATTATTAAACTGCTTCAAAGTTAAGCGATTTACGTAAATTTGAAGAAAGATTTTTCAATTAGATATGAACATTCAAGAGAAATACTCGTTTTGCATCCAAAAATTTGAAGAAACGATGCCCAATCCGAAGCCAGAATTACATTACGAGAATGCCTTCCAACTACTTGTTGCAGTGATACTTTCGGCTCAATGTACTGACAAACGAGTAAATCAAATTACCCCACATTTATTTGAAAAATATCCAACAGCAGAAACACTTTCAAACGCAAGCGAAGAACAAATTTACAACACAATAAAAAGCTGTTCGTACCCAAACAACAAAGCAAAACATTTACGAGAAATGGCAATTATGCTACATAACAATTTTCACGATTGTGTTCCTGAATCAATGGAAGATTTACAAAAACTTCCTGGCGTTGGACGGAAAACAGCAAATGTTATTTCGGCGGTTATATTCAAAAAACCTGCAATGGCAGTTGACACCCATGTATTTCGTGTTTCTGCACGCATTGGATTGGTAAAAAAAACCAAAACGCCTCTTGAAACTGAAAAACAACTGATGCAACATATTCCACAAGAAAAAATTCCAGATATGCATCATTGGTTAATTTTACATGGTCGTTACACGTGTAAAGCCATAAAACCAAACTGTACACATTGTGCAATTGCCCCAATTTGCAACTTCAACAAAAAAGAGAAATAACAATGTATAAGATACTCATAATCAATCAAGACAAAGAAGAAATCACACCCTTAGAAAAAGTAACAAACTCGTTAAATTTCATAACAAAATTTGTTACCAACTGCTCCGATGGCACAAAAATATTTGATAGTTTTTTTCCAGATATTGTTCTATGTAGTTTACAACAAATAGAAAAAGATAACGGCAATCTATTTAAATATATACGACAAAAAAAGTCAACAACAACAATACATATACTTATCAATAAATTAGATAAAGAATTGATTTTCAAAGCAATGACACTTGGAATCAACAATTATCTCATATTACCACTAACGACAACCGAATGTAATTTCTACCTTAAACAATGCGAACAAATATTAACACACAAAATCCAACTTTGTGGAACAAATACAATAGAAAAAGCAACACAATATGAAATAATAATAGACAATTCATTTGAGAAAATTCCAGAGATAGTAAATACCATAACCCAACAAATCAACCCAGTTTTTACGCCAATAAAAAACGATCTAAAATTAAGTATTGAAGAATTGATTATCAACGCAATAGAACATGGCAATTTAAGCATTACTTACGACAAAAAATCAAATGCTTTACAAAACAATTCCTATGAAAAATTAGTACATAGTCGAATCAACAAACAAGAAAATAAAAACAAGAAAGTTCATATAATTTTCCATCAAGAACAAACATTTGACGAATGGTTAATTGAAGATGAAGGCAATGGCTTTGACCCGTGTGAAATCCCATCTTTTTCAAAACCATTTGAAATCAACAGACTTCACGGCAGAGGAATTCTCATCAATCGGTTTTATTTTGACGAAATTGAATACTGCAACAATGGTAAAACAGTAAGAGTAAGGAAATATGTTTAAGAAAACTAATGATTAAAGACTAATCACTATTTTTTCGTACATTCGCCATATCTTTCTAACATGGACACAAACAAAAAGAAAATACGAACCAGCAATGATTGGAATGCGCTATTCAAGACAATTTATGCTCGGTATTATAGCAAATTATGTTCTTTTGCTCGTATGTTTGTTTCCAACAACGAAGAAGCCGAAGAAATTGTTCAAAACAGCATATTAAAACTATGGGAACAACGACACAATATTGACACAATAGATAATCTTAATGCGTATTTGTTTCGTTCCGTTAAGAATCATTGTTTAAACGCGATAAACCATAAAAAAATAGAAGAAAAATACAAATCTCAAGCATGGACAGAATTAAAAATGCTTGAAATACAATCTTTGGAAACGGACACAAACGAAGGACTAAGAGAAATACAATTAAAAAACGCCATACACGAACTTCCCGAACGATGCAAAGAAGTTCTTATACTAAGCAAGTTTGATGGTCTCAAAAACAAAGAAATAGCCCAAAAACTTGACATTTCTATAAAAGCAGTCGAAGCAAGCATAACACGTGCGTTTACATTACTGCGAAAAAAAATCAAATAGTATTACACCCAACACACTTGAACATTCCCTAAATGGTTAGACACAAAAAAAGCCGAAACACATACGCGTTTCGGCTTTTCTATTAGATATAGAACTATATTCTATAATTTGTAGATAAATCCAAGTGATGCACCTACTGATTTTGCACCTAATCTAAATTCGTTCATTTCTTCTGCATAGTGATAGAAACCTACAGACAAGAAGTCCATACCAAATTCAAGATTGAAATGATCTGAAACTTCATAAGAAAGAACTGGTGTTACTACGAAATCAACAAACATATCAGACTTAAAAGAATTTTCAACACCACCAGCACCATTAGTTATTTTTGATTTTCCTAAACCTAGAGTACCTTCTGCCAATACAGAGAAATCACCAATTTCTGCGAATGCATAACGAGCAAATGGAGCTACAGACCAACTGAATGTTTTATCGAAATTATCTTTGTCATCTTTGTCTTTTGTCTTATCAAAACCAAGCGATACTATTGCACCAACAGAGAACTTATCATTAATTCCAAACCCTACCTTAGGTGCGAATTGAGTTGAAATCGTTGAAGTTTCTGCTGCTGCTCCAACAGGATTCAAGTTTGATCCTGCGTTAAAGCCAAGAACACCACCAAACCATAATTGTGCGTTTGAAGTCAACGCGAAGGCTACCATAGCCACTGCTAATAATACTTTTTTCATTTGTTTAAGTTTTAAAAGTTTTACGAGTGCAAAATTATAAAACTCTTGAATATAACAAATGAAAAAATATTAATTTCAATTATTTGTACAAAAAAATAGACAAAAACCAACATACAATGTACAACTGACCCCAAAAAGAAAAATTCGCAAGCAAGACAACTCACGAATCAACCAC
>JAZRVS010000001.1:0-2606 GCA_045599365.1 Bacteroidales bacterium | reverse complement strand
AGACGAGTACCATTTTAGGTATAATAGGCGTAATCATATGGACACAATCTTTGATGTGCTTATTCGCAGAATGGTCGAATGCCAATTAACTCGCTTATAATCAATTAAATTATCAGTGCGCACTAAGCGCCTATACCTATTCGTTTATTTTACCCTTGTTTTTTATCAGTCTTGCAACATTGATTTCGTTAGATAGCATAATTGTATTTGCTTGTATTGTAGTTGAATACTAATTCGTAATTGTTGTCTATCTGTTTTTTGTTGCTTAATACCTTTACCTTGAATGTATTATGTATGTAATACTGCAATATCATATCAGCAATCTCCTCGGCGTTGAATGGTACTGGATTTTTCTTTACGGGATTGCCGTTGATTACCATATTGCAGGAATATTTGTTGATGCCTATGTTGATTACGCTGTCGTTGTTTTTTGAAACAAGAAGTATTGTACCATTGGTGAATGGCTCTATGGACCAATATGAAAGGCACGAATCCTCGCACAGATTCAGTATGGAATTTGTGTTCTTGAAAACCGTATTGTCAATAGGACTGGCGTTGTCGTCCTCATCAAAATAATCATCGAAATTGTCACGGATGTCAACAAGTTTTTCAAACAGTCGGTTGTGGTTGAATTTGTTGTACTCCTCAAATGTAATCATAGTTTCCTCCTTTTTTTACTTTTCTGCAAATATAACAACAATTTCTTAGAATTATTGGATTAAGGGGTAAATATTTTTTCTGAAAAAAGTTTTGTGTTCATTCAAAATAATTTCTACTTTTGCTTTTAAACAATAAACATAGTTTATACGAAACAGAAATAAATACAAAACATATAAAATATTCGGCATTAGCAATTATCGCGTTCTAAACAAAGCGTCGGAAACTTGGTTTTATGAACTAAAGGGTAAAAATGCTAATCGCGTTCGGCGTTGATTAACACAATGTCAGTTGAAATGTTAATGTTCGCACCGGTAAGGTGTGGACTGTACCTATACTGACAAGAAAGGTGTTCACCGACGCTCACCCAGAACGCGAATAGATCGTCCGCACCATTTTTTTATCCTTACGATAATGGTTTGATGTCAATTGTTTAACTTTATTAAATATCACAAAAATAATGATTGACATTGGCAACGAGATAAAATCGGTATTTGAGAGCACAGAGCACACTGTTGCCTGGTTCGCGAAAAAACTCAATTGCGACAGGTCCAACGTTTATGATATCTTCGCCCGTAAAAGCATTGACACAGAACTTCTTTTCAAGATTTCAGAGATTTTGCATTTTAATTTCTTTGCGCTTTTCCAGCCCGAGGTGTGAATTATTTTCACGGAAGTGTGGAAAGATATTCACGGAAATAAGGAAAAATATCCACGGTAGTGTGGGAATATATCCACGGATTTTTTAATAGTTCTATTTTGCTTTTAACATACTTTTGCAATGTTGATTAATCAACATAATAATTTGTTTTAACTGTAAATTTCAGAACTATGAAAAAACGAATTCTATTGGCGACAATGCTTCTTGGCATGGCGCTGGCTTCTTCGGCACAACGCAAGGTCAGCTTCGATTACAGTGTTGTATTCGTACCTGAGGAGGGTGGCGTTAAGTTCGAGAAAATCACAGATGACGCAGACTGTGTGGCTGATTACGAAGGCCAACTCGTAATAAAAGGATCGAATTTATTCAATTTGGGAAAGAAGTCAGCAAAGACAAGCGTCCTTGATTGGTGGATTGCTCCTCAGATAGCCTTGTCTCCTGATGGAACAAAAATCGGTTACATCAACGAGAAGAACAAAACCAACAACATCATGATCAAGAATGCGATGAAGGGTGGTGCAAGCGTACAGCGTACATTCCGCACAAATGTACAGGGTTTCTCATGGAGTCCTGACGGCACTACGCTCTGTTTCTCCGAGGTTCGCAACGGTCATCAAGGTATCTATCTCGTAAGTTCAGAGCAGGGTTCAGTTGTTCGTCAGATTTCCAGTGGCAATGATAACGACTTTGGCGGTGTTATCTCCAAAGATGGCAATACAATATTCTTCCATCGTGGAGAAGGTTTTTCCAGCTATAGCCTTTGGAGTTTCGACCGCAAGACAAACCTTTTCTCCAACTATTCGCGCGGCATGTCGGCATGTCTTGTACCTGGCAGCAAATCAACTCTTTATTGCGGCCGTTTTACAGAGACAAAGTTGAGCGAGATCTGGCGAATCAATATCGAAACAGGCGTGGAAGAGGTTATACTTTCAAGCACAGACAAGAGTTTCACCACCCCACAGCTCTCCCCTGATGGCAACTGGCTGCTCGTAACTGGAAACAGCTGTTCAGAAAAGGAGAAAATCGACAATACTGATATTTTTGTCGTAAGGACCGATGGATCTCAGTTTACGCAGCTCACATATCATCCTGGCAATGACCTGTCTGCCATTTGGTCACCTGATGGAAAGAGTATCTACTTCCTCTCTCAGCGTGGCTCAAAGGATAAGAAATACAATGTGTGGCGTATGGACTTCAGTCTTTAATATAACCCTCAATTCCGCACCACTTTAAGTTAAAGTTAATAATATAATCCTGAGCAACAATAAGTTACCCAGGATTTTGCCAT